>CAZFVN010000173.1:0-9634 GCA_964522395.1 uncultured Myxococcales bacterium | reverse complement strand
GGGGCTCGGGCAAATTCGTAACGCCGTTACGAATTTGCCGAGGCCTCCTTCCTTGACGCCAATTGATGGACTGGCGTGTTCTTTCATTGAAGCAGACCTCTGCGAGGACGGGCTGTTTTGCGACTCGACGGGCTGTCCAGCTCACCATGCACGGGCACGGATGGCGACGTTTCAGTCCAGTAACTCTTGCACTAGCGGAGTTACTGTGTTCCAATGGGTGCATGAGGGTTCCTTTACGAAGAGAGATTGGGCGAGAAGAATTTGACTATGCCGCACTACTATCGGCACTCTCTGACTTCGCCAAGCCCCACGACAGAATCACCTTCCTTCTACGTACTGGAGAGATCATCCGTGTCAAAAAGGGGCTCTACGTTTTTGGGGAGGATTACAGGCAACGGCCCTTCTCCCGCGAGTTGCTCGCCAACCTTATTTGCGGCCCTTCATTTGTCTCTCTCGACTATGCTCTTTCATATCATGGACTCATCCCAGAACGTGTAGAACAAGTGACCTCAGTAACTTCCGGCAGGGCAAGGAGCTTTGACACTCCAGTCGGCACCTTTGTCTATCGTCCCACACCAGCCAGATCATTCCATCTAGGCATGACCCGGGTGGAGAGTTCGGGAGTTTCTTTCCTGCTGGCAAGCCCCGAACGGGCAATTGCCGACAAGGTAAGAGAGGACCGGTCCGCAACGGTTCGATCCTTTAGTGATGCCGAAGCGTATCTGTTCGCGAACCTCAGAATTGACGAAGTGGCTTATGAGCAGTTGGACCATGTAGCATTCCGGGAGATAGGAGAGGCCTTCGGTTCGCGCAAGGCGCTCTTCTGCGCCCGTCTGTTGCTCAAGATGAAGGGTAAGAAATGAACCCGGCACTACGAGATATGCTTAGCAGATATCCCAGGGGCAGTGTTGATGAGAGCATCAACGCGCTTCGTGAAGTCATACAGGAATTGGCACTGCTGGGGTTGTGGCGAGGCAAGTTCTTCGAACATGCCGCCTTCTACGGGGGAACCGCGCTCAGGATACTATACGGACTGAACCGCTTCAGCGAGGACATGGATTTCTCGCTCCTGGGACCAAATGAGTCTTTCAGGTTGGAGGCCTACCTCCCATATGTGGAAAGAGAACTCTCATCATGGGGATTTAGCACCCGCGCGGAGGTCAAGCAAAAGACAGCAAGAAGCGCCGTAAAATCTGCCTTCCTAAAAGCTAACACCAGGGAACAACTACTGGTCATTCAAGCCGAAGAAGGGGTGGTTTCAGGTGTCCATCCTGGGCAGACCCTGCGAATCAAGTTCGAGGTTGACACGCTGCCGCCACCCGCCTTCACTACCGAAGCGAAATTCTGCCTCCAACCCATAGCTTTCTCCATCCTGGCATACACAGGGGCCTCGCTCTTTGCCGGGAAGATGCACGCACTCCTCTGTCGCAGTTGGGACAAGCGGGTCAAGGGAAGAGACTGGTATGACTTCGCCTGGTATGTGGGAAGAGGAACCGAACTGGACCTTCCTCACCTGGAAGCGCGCATGCGCCAGAGCGGCCACTACACCAAAGAAGAACCCCTCTCCAGGGCTATCTTCCATCAACTCGTGGAGCAGAGAATCTCCAATCTCGACGTAGATAATGCCAAGCATGATGTTGTCAGGTTCCTTACCGACAGTTCCTCACTGGACGTCTGGTCCAAGGAGTTCTTCAGGGCCGTAGCGTCCAAGGTCACGATGCTCGACCGAGGGTCCTGAGCCTCGCCGGGAATCCCTCCGCGCGACCGTGGATGGCCCCCACGGGGTTGCCGCTCCCCACCAGCTCTCGGCGCCTCTAGGCGCCTGCTCCCCGATTGGTCGGGATGCACCCTCGCTCGTTGGTTTTCGGGAGAATAATTCCTGGTTGAGGCGAGTCTGGGGTCAGACCCTTCCCTTTTCCCTTTTTGGTCAGCGCCGAGTCTGGGGTCAGACCCTTCCCTTTTCCCTTTTTGGTCAGCGCCGCTCTCTGCAAACCAGGGCACCGCTCTGGTCTTGGGCATTGGCTAAGTTGTCCAGCAGCCTGCCCCGGCTGCCATGGATACATAGCGCGTGCGCGGTTGCTTACGACGTACGGCCCAGCCACTGGGTGCCCAATCCGGGCTCGGGCAAATTCGTAACGCCGTTACAAATTTGCCGAGGCCCGACTTCCCCACGGGGAAATGCTCTTTGGGTGATCATGCGCGCACTGCCTGCCTGGTGTTGCCGCATGGTTCATGCAATGCTGGCTCGAAGGCGTCCGCAGGGGAATATGACACACCGAATCAGCCCGGAGGCCCGCAGCGCCTGCCCTGAGCGAGGCGTGAGCCGAGTCGAACGGGGAGCGAGGACCAGAGGGCGTCAGCTGAACGACGCACTGCCGAAGAAGCGCAGCAGGCCCGGCGCGGCAGCCCGGGTGAGACAAAACAGAGCGTCGGGGATGCACTGCCGTCATCGAAGGCAACCGATCCGCCACCGCGCAAACAATGGTCACAATTCGGTCACAAACGGGGTGAATCACAGCGAACTTCACTCACAGCAACACGCAGGCCATGCAGTGATAGTCCTTCTTTCGGGCGAAGAGCACAGGTGGCAGGGACACGGCCCCACAACCCGTCGTCTACATTCGGCTCGCCACGATGGCGGCCCCCAATGCCCCAACGATCTGCGGTTCAGGAGGGATTGTCAGGGTGATACCAAGATGGGATTCCAGGGCCCGGCGGACGCCATCGTTCTTGCTGACACCGCCCGTGAACATCACTCGGTCGCGCAGCCCGACCCGGTGCACCATGGTCGCAGTTCGAGCCGCGATGGACGCGTGCAGGCCGGCGCAGATCTCGGCATGAGGAACTTCCGCGGCGAGGAGTGAAACGACCTCGGACTCGGCGAAGACGGCACAGACGTTGGAAATGGCCACCGGGGTGGCACCTTGTGAGAGCGATGCCATTTGATGGAGAGGGATCTCAAGAGTGCGGGACATCACTTCCAGAAAACGTCCGGTCCCCGCCGCGCATTTTTCGTTCATGGCAAAATCTACCGGGCTGCCGTCGGACTCCAATACAATGACCTTCGAATCCTGACCGCCAATATCGATGACCATTTCCGTTGCCGAGTCGAGGAAATGCGCGCCCCGGGCATGACAAGTAATCTCGGTCACTACCTTGTCAGCAAATGGTAGGGACGCGCGACCATAGCCGGTGGCCACGATGCGCTCAACATCCGCCCTCCGGATGCCGGTTTCCGTCAGCACTTCGGCCAGCGCCCGCTCCCCGGCTTCACGGGGAACGCCGCCGGACGGGAGAATAATCTGGCCACGAATCTGATCGTCAAAAAGGACCGCTTCTGTGGACACTGAGCCGACGTCAACACCTGCGAACATGGACTCTCCTGAACCTCTGCCTTCAACTGCTGAGAAATAATCATAGATTTTGGCGGCGGGGATTACCAGTTTAGGTTGACAAGAGGGACTACTGTAAGGTTATTGTGCCGACCGTCGACTGCCTGGACGGGGAGATGACTTGGGCAATCTAGAATTACTTGGGGTCGCATTGGGGCTCGCCATGGACGCCCTGGCAGTTTCCATTGCCAGCGGCGCTGTGACCGCTTCCGGGACAGTCTTCCTGGCCCTGAAGCTTGGCCTGCTTTTCGGCTTCTTCCAGGCTTTGATGCCCCTCATTGGCTGGCTCGCCGGGTCATCTGTCGCCGACGCCATAGCACCATATGACCACTGGGTGGCCTTCGGGCTCCTGGCCATCGTTGGCGGCCACATGCTCCTTGAGTCCTTTAAGACCCAGAAGGCCGAAGGTCCCGACACAAATAGCATCTACGTTCTCCTGCTCCTGGCCGTGGCAACCAGCATTGATGCCCTTGCCGTAGGCCTCACCCTTTCGCTCCTGGCAGTGCCGGTGCTACTCGCCATCTCGGTTATCGGGATGGTCACATTTGGTGCGTCATTCTCCGGAGTCTTCGTCGGTCGAATCGTCGGTAACAGATTTGAGAGTAAGGCAGAGTTTGTGGGCGGCGTGATCCTCCTGCTCATCGGTGTTCGGGTTCTGGTGGACCACCTGGTCAACGGAATCTAGATTAGACAACCCTTGCCACACCACTCCAGTTATCGTATGCCTCCTAGGATGAAAAGCGCTCAACCAATGAGGATGGCAATGTTAAAGGGAATGGCTAAGTTGATGGCAACGGTAACCCTGGTAACCGTTTGCGTGCCCAACGTATGGGCAGGGGGTAAGATGGGTTCGACAACCAAGGACCGCACCAAAGTAGCAGAGAAGTACAAGTGGGACGTTACCGACCTCTTCGCTTCCCTGGAAGAGTGGAACACGGGCGTTGCCGCAATCGAAAAACGAGTTGAAGAACTGGCGGCCTGCAAAGGGACCCTCGGGCAATCAGCCGAGCAACTGGCCAGGTGCCTCACCCTTCGCTTCGACATCGTCAAAGACTTCGGCAAGCTGTACAGCTACGCCAGTAGAGTCTACCACATCGACTTGAAGGTCTCCGACAATCAGGCCCTCTTCGACCGCATCGGCAAAGTTGGGACCAAGGTCGAAGCTGCCATGTCCTGGATGGACCCCGAACTCCTCGCCATGCCCGAGGAAACACTCGCCAAGTATGGCAAAGACGAGGCGCTGGCAGACTTCTCCAGTTACATCTACAACACGACCAGGCGCCGAGCCCACATTCGCTCAAAGGAAGTTGAGAACACTATCGCCCAGGCCGGCGATATGGCTGCCGGTTCCACCAAGGTTTACCAGACCCTCGCCACCGTCAATGTTCCCTGGCCCATGGCCACGCTCTCCGATGGAAGTGAAGTGAAGCTCGACCAGTCGGGTTACGGTCAGCTTCGTTACCTTCCAAACCGGGACGATCGCTACACCGTCTTCCAGGCCTTCTGGAAGAAGTTCACCGAGTACCGGGAGACCTTCGCCGGCCTCCTCGCCACCAGAATCAACACGGACCATTTCTATGCGGTAGCGCGAGGCTACGACAACGATTTGCAAAGTGCCCTGGATGGCACCGATGTCCCTACCGACATCTACCACAATATGATCAAGGGAGTGCGAGCCGGACTGCCGGTGTTGCACCGCTACCAGGATCTCCGCAAGAAGGTCCTGGGCGTCGAGGAACTCGGCTATCACGACCTCTACACTTCCATCGTCAAGAGCGCGGAACTGAAGTACACCTACGATGAAGCCACCGACCTCATCCTGGCCGCGCTGCAAGTTTTGGGCGGCGAGTATGCTGCCATCCTAGAGCAGGCATACAAGGACCAGTGGGTCGACGTCTATCCTTACGAAGGCAAGCGCACCGGTGCCTACAGTTCGGGCACGGCCTACGGCGTGCACCCCTTCATCCTCCTCAACTACACGGACGACTACAACGCCATGTCCACCACGGCCCATGAGTTCGGCCACGCGCTACATAGCTACTTCGCCAACGAAACTCAGCCCTTCCCCAAAGCCGATTACCCCATCTTCGTCGCCGAAGTGGCGTCCACCGTAAATGAGAACCTGCTCTTCCTTCACATGGTGGCCAACGAGAAAGACAAGAACAAGAAGATCTTCCTGCTTGGACAAGCGCTTGAGAACTTCCGCACCACCGTCTTCCGGCAGGCGCTTTTTGCCGAATTCGAACTGCGCGTACACGACCTTGCACAAGCGGGCAAGTCCCTCACCGCCGATGCCCTCGGCGAGCTCTATCTGCAGTTGCTTCGAGAGTACTATGGCGAGGCCGATGGCCACATCAAGATCGACCCGCTCTACGCCGTGGAGTGGGCTTACATCCCGCACTTCTACTACAACTTCTACATGTTCCAGTACACCACCAGCTTCATCGCCGCCACCTCCATCGCCCGACAGATCTTCAAGGGTGATAAGCAGGCCCGGGACAACTATCTCGCCATGCTCAAGGCCGGCGGCTCAAAGACCCCCGTGGGCCTCCTCAATATGGCCGGTGTCGACATGAGTGGCCCCGAACCATACAAGGAAGCCTTCGCCGTCATGGACGACATCCTCACCGAAATCCTAGAGTTGATGGAATAGTTCTATTTTTCCAGGGTGCCTGGCAATTACGCACCACCCGAGAGGCCGCCACCATCTGGTACACTAGACTCCACTGGCAGATTCTCATTGGCATGGTCGCCGGCATCGCCCTGGGTCTCATTGGCGGGCCATCCCTGGTACCCTACTATGGCTGGGTCGGGGACCTCTTCTTGCGCGCCCTCAAGATGGTTGTGGTACCCCTCATCGTCAGCTCCCTCATTGTTGGGGTCGCCAAGTTAGGAAACCCTCGTGAAGTTGGTCGTCTCGGCGGCCGCACCCTCCTTTACTACATGGCCACCTCGGCCCTTGCCATCTTCACCGGTATGATCTTCGTCAACCTCCTTCAACCGGGGGTGGGCGTAGAAATCGCCGGACTCGAAACTGGTGTCCAGGAAGTCGGCAGTCCCCGAACCCTGCAAGAGGTCCTCTTCTCCCTGATTCCTGTGAACCCCATTGGCGAAATGGCCCGCTTCGGCATCTCCAAGGACGGTAGCGGGGGCCTCGTTGGCGTCATCGTCTTCTGCATCCTTTTTGGCCTCGGGGCCGCTGCCCTACCCCACGAGAAGCGCGACCGCATCATCGGCTTCTTCGATGCCGCCTTCGACATCATGATGAAGATCACCGGGGCGATCATCCGCCTCGCTCCCTTGGGAGTTGCTGCCCTCATCGCCGTGGTCCTGGCGGAAGTAGGCCTCGACGTAATCCTGCCCCTCCTCGGCTATATGGCAACGGTGCTGGCTGCCCTGGGCGTCCATTTCTTCATTACCATTCCGCTGATTCTCCTGCTCGTTGGTAAGCGCTCCCCCTTTGCCTATATGAAATCCGTGGGCCTCGCTCTAGCAACTGCCTTCACCACGGCCTCCAGCAACGCTACCCTCCCCGTCTCTCTCGATGTCGCCCAACACAAGGCCGGCATCGACGGCAAAGTAACTGGATTCGTTCTACCCCTCGGGGCCACCATCAACATGGACGGCACCGCACTCTACGAGGGAATAGCCGCCATCTTCGTCGCCCAACTCTATGGCCGTCAGTTCGGCCTCGACGAACAACTCCTCCTCTTCGTCACTGCCCTCCTCGCCTCCGTCGGTGCCGCGGGCATCCCTCACGCCAGTCTGGTCATGATGACCGTCGTCTTCCAGGCCCTCGGCCTGCCCCTCGAGGCCATCGGGATGCTGCTGGGCATCGACCGCGTACTAACCATGTGCCGCACCGCCACCAACGTCTGGTCCGACCTGGCTGGGGCGGCCATCATCGACCGCTTCTGTAGACGGGAGTAGCTGCCAGATTCCCAATCGCCCCGGCCCCACAATCCGAGCCGCGAGGGTGACCTAGTGGGGCCGCTGCCACTTCAATCCGAGCCGCGAGGGTGACCGAGTGGGGCCGCTGCCTCTCAGTTTCCCAAGCTGAACGTTGCACCACCCGAGCCCAATCTGTCACCCCGCGGGCGGCATCGCCGCCGAGGGGCCTCTCTGCACCAAATGTGACGTGGTTTCGGATACGTTGTTTGATGCAATCCTGGCCCGCCGTGGGATTCGCCTCCGCTCCGCCGGGCGACGGCGGACCATTACCATGTCCTCCATTCTGACCAACCTGTTCTACGCAAATCAGCAATGCGTGGGACAAAAAGGGAAAAGGGAGGGGTCTGACCCCGTACCATACCAATACCAATCCGCTCGTGCAAATAACCGAAGTAACAAATAGCCAAATCACGAAAGTGTTCACGGTCCGGGAACGCTCCTAACGCACACAACGAACGTCACCGCCCCACCCCATGTAATGGGATGCGACTCTGCCGCTGTCGAATCTGACGACCCATGCACTGTCGGCGAAGGAAGGAGAAGACGACCACCAGCGTTTAAGCATAGAACAAACTCCGCTAATCTCATTAGGCCAGTAGCATCCATCTGCCGGCCCATCGTCAGCGGAGCACCCCCAGCAAGAGTCATCCATGCACGCCTGTGCCATGCAGTCCTCCTCCTCGACGTTGCACGTTCCCCCCATCTCAGTAGCCGGGCAGCCTCGGATCAACGTCCGAAGCTCACCGATGGTCGGCAGGTGCCAGCCGCCACCTGTCAGATCCAAGCTGGAGCAGTGGGACTTGGCTTCTTCCCAATGCATACTCCCTCCCTTGGGCGTAACTTGCCACGTCAGGCCGGAAATAGGGTCGGTCCAGGTCGATTCTACGCATTGGCCCCCCTCGCAAACATCACCATTCCCGCACTCCCCGCAATTCCCATCACATCCGTTGTCCCCGCATTCCATGCCATCGCAGGCGGGCTGGCAGACGCAAGCGCCCTCCACGCAAGCATCATCGTCGTCACATTTGCCGCAACTACCGCCGCAGCCGTCGAATCCGCATTGCTTCCCGTCACAGTCGGGCATGCAGACGCAAGAGCCGTACACGCATAGGTACTGGCCGCACTCGCCGCAGCTCCCTCCGTACCCGTCATCTCCGCACTCCTTGCCGTCGCAGTTGGGCACATATTCGCCACACTGCTCTGCGCCCGGTTTGCTGGCGGCCCATGCCGTGTTCCCATAGCCTCCCTGGTTGACTCTGCAGCCATTGGGTTCGGGCTCAAGTGAATAGGGGGCAACGGGGTCGCCTGCATCAATGCAGGGTGAGTTGGGAAGGAGATGAAGGTCGTTGTTTTCTGCATCGACAAAGAGAGGGTCTTCTCCGAAGCAGGTCTCAGGAACTACCGCGTCATCGGACAGTTGGTTCTCGCAGGCCCATAGGTCTGAGTATGCCACTGATATATTTGACCCGGAGAAGCAACCGTCATCGGTGCCGCTGAAGATCGTGTCCAGAATGTCCACTTCGCCAACAGACAAAGCCTGAAGTCCCAATGCCACTCCATCCTTACCTTCCGGAAGCCCGTCCCCACCTTCCCCAGCGGTCACATTGTGCAGGGTTGCTCCAACCAGGGAGCAACTACCGTTGGTCGAGGCGATCTCAACACCGACAGCGTTGCCTCCGCTGCCACCCTTGTTGGGGTCGAAAACTTCATCCAATCCTGCACCACCACGCCCCCCCGTGACTGCGGCAACCACCAATTCCGACAATACGCAAGACTGGTCAGCACCACCTATGGAGACGCCCGCTGCACGCCCACCCGGCCCACCAGTCTGTATGGAGTTGCCGTCATCGCTTGCCGCTCCCCCAACTACATCCCAGATGCGGTTGCCGTCAAGAACCACAACGCTGACATCCTTCACATGAACACCAATGGCCTCTCCGCCGGCCCCGTAGGGCCCCCAGATCTCGCCAACCAAGCCTCCGGCGCCTCCTTCAATGACGGTTACTGAGCATCCAGAAACCAACAACTGTCCCAGAGAAGTGGCACGTATTCCCGCACCTCCCCCCCCGGAGCCACCCGCAGGGTTGTCGTCGGAACCGCTCCCCCCGGCCTGGCCCGACACAAGAGATATCGCCAAGTGCTCCAGTTCGACGCTCCCAGGTCCCTCTATTTCAATTCCTACCGCGTCACCGCCATCGCCGCCGGGCCCCTGCGACGAGAGTTCCCCCCCCTTAATTGAGTTGACCTTACATTCCGAGACGACCGTCCCGTCCGAGCCCAAAACTCGCATT
>CAZFVN010000172.1:0-9717 GCA_964522395.1 uncultured Myxococcales bacterium | reverse complement strand
AGACAACTTCCAGAACACTTATGTGCGGACTGGGAGCAAGGTCTATTTGAACGCGCTGGTGTTGTAGGGCGGCGTCGGGCCTCGGGCCTCGGGCAAGGAACAAGACGGAAGGCGGAAGGCGGAAGGCGGAAGGCAAGGAACAAGACGGAAGGCGGAAGGCGGAAGGCAAGGAACAAGACGGAAGGTGGAGAAAGGATGAGGTGCTTGTGCGCGTGGGGGTGGGCGTTGTATGCTCGGCGCGGCTTTGATGATCAGGTGTGGTTCGGGAATCAGACTGTTTTGAGGTGGGTCCGTGCGCGTTTGGAAAGAGTTTCTGGTCGTTGTGATGGCGGTTGCTTTGGCCGCTTGTGGTGGTGGGTCAAAGGATGGTGGCGACGGCGTCGTTGAGCCGGATGTTGCGGCAGATGGTGAAGTGACGATGCCGATGGATGCTGAGGAGTTGATCTCGGATGACATTCATGTGCCCCCTGCTGACGTGGACGTGGCAGAGGACCTGGAGATTGTCTGCGAGCCGAGTTGCGACGGTAAGGAGTGCGGCGCCGATGGTTGCGGCGGGAGCTGTGGCGAATGTGACGACGGTGAATGTGGCGAAGAGGGACTCTGTCCCGATACGCCGTGTACCTCCAGCAAGGAATGTGCTGACCTCGACCAGGTATGCAACGTGGAGACGGGCGAGTGCGTCGATTGCCTGAGCAGCGACGACTGTGAAGCAGAGAAATTCTGCGATGACATGGCTTGCCTGGACGACCTCTGCCTCGAGGGCGAACGGAAGTGCGACGGTACCGATGCTCTGCTTTGCACCGATGATGGTAGCGGTTTCGAAGTGGACGTCACCTGCACGGGCACTGAGTATTGCCAGGATGGTCTATGCCATGAGCAAATCTGCTCCCCTGGGGAGGCCTATTGCGACGGCAATCTTGCAGTGCAATGTGATCCTGATGGCAAAGACTGGATGCTCGGCACTGACTGCAGTGAGAATGAAAAGAACTGCTTTGAGGGGGAGTGTATCGATAGCGCTTGTCTACCCGATGCGGTTTTCTGCGCTGACGGGATGAGCGTGGCGACATGCAGTGGAGAAGGTACGGAGTTTACCTCGGAACCCTGCCCCGAAGAGAACTTCTGCGACGGGGGTGCGTGCATGCCCTGGCTCTGCACTCCGGGCGAGTTGCTCTGTCAGGGAAATGTGTCGACCATGTGCGACGAGTTGGGCTCAGGGCCCCTGCCCGGGGGCGATGATTGTCTCGACGCAGGCCTGCTTTGCATCGCTGGGCTCTGCACCAAGTGTTACCCGCTCTGCTTTGGCAAGGAGTGCGGAGACGATGGATGCGGGGGGATTTGCGGCGCCTGTGACGATGGCGACAACTGCACCGTTGGCACTTGCGACAATGACCTCTTTACCTGCAGTTTCGAAGTGGTGGAGGATTGCTGCAATTCTGATTACGAATGTGCTGATCTTGAAGATTGCACTGTCGATACCTGTGAGGCCAACGTCTGCATCCACACCGATACGTGCTGTCAGGCGCATGATGAGTGCGATGATGGTGATGGCCAATGCACCCACGACCTCTGTCTCAATCAGAACTGCTGGTACAAGGCGATTCTAGGGGCAGGCTGCTGCCCACGGTCAAGCCTCTACGAAGGCTTTGAATTTGGCGTTGTGGACTGGCAACTCACCGCCAACAACCAGCACAAATGGGAGCTGGCCAGCGATCAGGCATATGACGGTGCTTTCTCACTGGTAGCGACGAAGGCCAATACAAGTGCCCAGCTTACGTTACCGGGGACTTTCCTCGTCTCCTACGCCGGCACATCGTTACGCTTCATCTACCGGACTCAGGGGTGGGCTGGCATCGACTGCGCTACCGATGGTCTTGTTGTGACGGTGAATGGTGCGGTTGCCGAGATCCTCTGCACGCCAGCTCCGGACTGGACTGAACATGTGGTCGACTTGAGTGAATGGGTCGGCGAAAGCGTGGCGATTCAATTGACCTACACGGTTCCGTGGAAGCATCCGACGAACCATACTGTTCATCTGGATGAAGTGAAGGTTGAAGAGGCCTGTTGCGCCGCTGGCACAGACTGTGACGACGGCGACTTCTGCACTATCGACTCTTGCGATAGCGGTGCGTGTTCGCATCAACTGCTCTCCGGCTGTTGCAATCCGGCACTTCTCCAGGAGGATTTTGAGGGGGTAGACCTCTCGGGCTGGATTCTAGCTGCGAATGGACAGAAGAAGTGGGCGGTGACTACTGAAGACAAGCACACCGGTACGGCATCGCTGGTGGCTGGCACCCAGCAATCGGGCGCCATGGTGGCATTACCCGGGACCTTCCAGTTGCCGGCTTCCGGGGGCAGCGTCAAGGTCTGGTTCAAGTCGGTGAGTTGGAATACCATCTCCTGGGGAGTTGATGGCCTGGGCTTTTACGTGAACGGGGTTCTGGCCGAGACAATCTCAACCCCGTCTCCCACCTGGACGCTACTCACTTTCGACCTATCACCATGGGCAGGCCAGAGCGTCGCCCTGACCTTTGGTTATCAGATGGGAAACAACGGCAACCCGGGCCACATGGTCCTCCTCGATGACATGCAAGTGCTGAAGGGATGTTGCGATCTCGATGAGGAGTGCGACGACGGGTTGCCCTGCACCGATGATTCGTGTGGCAATTGGGGTGGCTGTGAGCACGATTCGGTAGCGGATTGCTGCGATCCGGTAGTCTTTGCGCAGGACTTTGATTTTGGCACTGTGCTCGACTGGAATCTCTCCAAGGATGGTTTCTTGAGCTGGATTCTGAGTGAGGCCGATGCCGCAAGCCCACCCTATTCGTTGTACGCATCGCAAGGTAGCAATGGCGCGGTTGCGGTTCTTCCGCCAGTTGCCGCGCTGCCGGTCAATGGCGGTCAATTGACCTTCAACTACAAGACCGTTAACTGGAACTCGGTCAATTGTGCCACCGACGGTCTCCGCATCTTCGTCAACGGGGCGTTGGCAACGACTGTTTGCGAGGCGGCCGGCGATTGGCAGACCCAGACGGTGAATCTCCTGCCATGGGCTGGCCAGGACCTCCAGGTTGAGTTTAAGTATCAGATAGTAAGCGGCGGCAATTGGAACCACGAGTTCTTCCTCGATGACGTGCAGGTTGAGCGCATCTGTTGTGCCGGTGACGATGGGTGCAACGATGGCAACGAATGCACCCACGATGTCTGCGAAGTCGGCATTTGCAGTAACATGCTCGCCGAGGGTTGCTGTGGCCCGGCGCTTTACAATCAGAGCTTTGATCTGGGAATCGCCACCGGTTGGAGCCTCTCGGTGAACAACGGCCAGTGGTCCTGGGCGGTGAATGGCGACAAGTCATTAAGCGGGTCCTATTCGTTGGCAGCATCGGTGTGGAACGGCCAGCCCGTGGCCACCCTGCCCGCGGTGGGCACACTGCCGGTGAGTGGGGCTTCCTTGAAGTTCGCCTACCAGACGGCAAACTGGAATCTTGTCGATTGCGAAACCATGGGAATCAGGGCGTGGGTCAACGGTGTCTATGCCGGGGCTGCCTGTGACCCCTCTCCAGAGGAATGGGCCCAGGCAAGCATCGACCTTACGCCGTGGGCTGGACAAGAGGTGCAGATTCAGCTTCAGTACCTCGTTGGCAACAACGGCAACGACGGTCATTCGGCCTGGATCGATAATGTTCAGGTTGTACCCTCCTGTTGTGAGAGCGACGATCATTGTGATGACGGCAATCCTTGTACCGAGGATACCTGCAGCGACGAAAGCGGCTGCCTCAATACTCCCGAGGAGGAGTGTTGCGCCCCCAGCATCTTCACCGATGGATTTGAAGACGGGTTGGCGTGGGGCTGGTCCCTGGCCGGCGATAACGGCAAGCAGTGGACGGTTGTGGATGAACCGGTGCATGGGGGCATTCATTCGCTGGTGGCAGGCAAGTACAATGTTGGGGCCGTCGCCACCTTGCCGCCACTGCCCGTAATTCCCTGGGAAGGCGGTTACCTTTCGTTCCACTATCAGAGCGTCAACTGGAATGAGCTTGACTGCGCGACAATGGGCATTGTGGTGCGTGTAAATGGGGCCTTAGCGGGTGTCATTTGCCAGGCCGCTCCCGAGTGGTCGATGCAAGTTGTAGACCTCTACGCGTGGGCCGGGGAATCGCCGGTAGTAACTCTTCAATACACCGTTTCGGGCGGTGCCAATGGTGACCATGCGGTCTACGTCGACGATGTCCTTGTCGCCTTTGATTGCCCCTAGCCCCTGAGAGGCTGACACGACAACACAAGAGACCACTGCCACAAAGCGCAGCAAAGGGCGACGACTTCATGCACTACTGCTAGCGGCCTTCTTCCTCTCCGGCGTGACGGGACTGGTTGCCGAGGTAGCGTGGGGAAGATTCCTACAACTTTCCATCGGTGCGACGGGCTTGGCCCACGCGGTAGTTCTGGCCACCTTCATGGGCGGTCTCGCCCTGGGCAATTTTCTATTTGGGCGGTTGGGTGACCGTGGTGGCAGTGAATTGCGGCTCTATGGTGCTCTGGAGTTGGGCATCGGTCTGACCACCGCTCTCTTTCCCACCCTCTTTGGCGCTTTTTCCAGTCTCTATTTGCAGATAGCTGCTCCCGACCCCATGTCCTTCTGGAATCTCGTCTTGCGGGTGGCACTGTCCGCCAGCTTGATTCTCGTTCCTTCCACGCTCATGGGCGGGACTTTGCCCGTATTGACGCGACTCTTCGTTCGTCGCATTGAAGAGGTTGGCAGCGGGGTCGGTCGCCTCTATTTCATTAATAGCTTTGGCGCTGTATTCGGCTGCGGCGTAGCAGGTTTCGTGTTGCTCCCCGCCCTCGGCTTGGAGCTCTCCATAATGTTGCCGGCGCTGGTCAACATTGCCATCGGAATAGCTTGTCTCGCCTGGGCCCGTGGGGATTCGGCACCACGCCGCGTCACTGCGTCGGACGATGAGAGAGCAGCGGAAGCGCCGGCCCTCCGTTACAGTGATCGGCAGATTCGGGTGACCCTGCTACTCATGTTTTTTACCGGCGTGTTGACGATGGTCTACGAATTATCCTGGATCCGTTTGTTGAGCCTCGTGTTGGGATCTTCGGTCTATTCCTTTTCCGTCATGCTCATGACCTTCATCGCCGGCATTTCCCTGGGCAGTCTCCTCGTCGCGCGCCTTATGCGACAAGACCGTGATGCCCTGCTCCTTCTCGGCCTGGCTGAATTGGGGGTTTGCCTGTCAGTGGCGCTGCTGATGCCTCTATACGAAATCATGCCCTACATTTTCAATCTCTTTGGCCAGGTGGTTGTGCGTAGCAACGGGACCTTCGGGTTCTACCAGACAGTCAAAGTGTTGCTCTGTTTTGCGAGTATGGCGTTGCCGACCATTTTCATGGGCATGACCCTGCCATTGGCCAGTCGCGTTTGCGTGCGGCGGGTAACCTTGGTGGGGACTGGAGTCGGATCGGTCTTCTCCCTGAATACGCTGGGGAATCTGGTGGGGGCGATGGTCGTTGGCCAACTCCTGATTCGAGCCGTCGGGCTGCAGTGGGCTATGCTCCTTGGAATGGTGGGCTCGGGACTTCTGGGAGGAGCGTTTCTAATTCTTCGCAGGCCCTCCGGTTGGACCAGGTTCGCCCCTCTAGGAGCTGCGCTTGCCGGCCTCGTCATCTTTCTGCTGGTGGTTCCCGCCTGGGCCCCGGCGGCGCTCAACAGCGGGCGCTACCGAACTCGCAAGGCGGTGGCTGCTTCCCTGGCCGACTACCGGGAGCAGATTGAGGCCAGCGTAGCGCTCTATCATGTAGATGGCCCCGACGTCTCGGTCGCGGTTTTGCGCGCCAAAGAAACCGGGCACCTTTCCATGATGATCAACGGCAAGCCTGATGCGGCCACCGGTGGCGATATGGGCACGCAGGTACTCCTCGGCCAGCTCCCCGTACTGCTTCATCCGGATCCACAGGATGCGCTCGTAATCGGGCTGGGTAGCGGTGTGACTGCGGGGGCGGTGCTGACTGCTCCGGTGAAGCACCTGGACGTCATCGAGATTGCTCAAGAGGTAGCAGAGGCATCACGCCTCTTCGACCCCTGGAGCGGGGCCCCGCTCGACGATGAGCGAACGACCTTATGGGTCTGTGATGCCCGGGATTACCTGTTACTGAATCAGGAGCAACGCTACGACATTATCATTTCCGAGCCGTCCAATCCCTGGATGGCCGGTATTGGCAATCTGATGACCGTGGAGTTCTTTGAAACTGCGCTCAAGACCTTGCGGGATGACGGGCTGATGGTGCAGTGGCTGCACACCTATGAGATGTCGGGGAAGGTACTGAGTTCGATCCTCAACACTTTCTCTTCGGTCTTTCCCCATGTCACGGTTTGGTGTCCCCGCAATGCCGATATCTTGCTACTGGGTTCACGCACGCCCCTCTCCATCTCCGCAGAAGTCCTTGATGAACGTCTCCGCAGTCCGGCGGTACAGAAGAGTATCAGCGGGTGGAAAGGTGGCGGCTCCATTCGTAACGGCACCGAATTCCTCGCACTTCAAATACTCTCAAACGAGTCATTCAAAGAGTATTATCCCGGCACAGGCCCCCACGCGGGCCGACTCAACTACGACTTCTTCCCCTTTGTGGAGTACGCCGCTCCGGTGGCGTTCTATACAGGAGAAGATGTGCGCAACTTCTTCGTTTTTGACGAGCGCATGCAGCCTCGGCAGGGCAACGAGTTGCTCGTCGCCAAGGTTCTGGGCGACCGGGTCTTGACCGATGGCGAGTTGCGACAGTTCATTCGCTTTTTCGAAGAGGGCAAGACGCAGTGGGATGACGACCACATGGAGCGACTGATCTATCATCTGTTGGTGCGCCGACTGGACCTTGCCAACGGTACGCTGAGACTAGAAGGTGACGCCGGGGAAGTAGACCGACTCATCGACCCCTACCTGCGTCGCGGTGACCACGCCGAGCTTGGTGAGTTGCTGCTCTGGAGAGAGAAGATCGCTTCCGGTTTGATGGCTGCGGACGACTGGACCAGGTATCGCTACTTTGAGGAGGGTCATCTCCTCAACAACCGTTCCATCTTCGCCAAGGCAGATACCTCTCGGTACGAAGAGGCCTGGCAGCGTTCATTCGAACTCGGGGAAGATCCGAAGCTGCTTTGCAAAGAGCGTGATTTGATGAAGGAGACATTTCCGCTGCCGCCATCGCCTGACTGCCCCTGAGGGTTGCTATGATTCGCAAGAAACTCAAGAAGGCCATGGCTCCCGTGCGTTCCTTTGTGGAGCATCATGCTCGCTTGCATGAGTGGCGGCAGAAGGGTGACCGGCTGCTGGAGCATCATCCGCTCAAGCATCTTTTTTGGGAAGCGACTTTTCAATGTAATTTGACCTGCCGGCACTGTGGGTCGAGTTGCGGGGCGAAGGTGCCGCCCGGGTTGCTTTCGAAGGCCGAAGTTACCGCGGCCTTCGACCAGATTGCGGCGGATTTTCGAGCCCGGGATATTGTGCTCTCTATTACGGGTGGCGAGCCGATGTTGCGTAAGGATCTGGCCGAATGTTGCGCGGCCATAACTTTTCATGGTTTTCGGGCAGGCATTGTAACCAATGGGACGCTGGCGACTGAGGAGCGGGCCCGGGAGCTAGTGGATGCTGGGATCCCCCATTATGCAGTGAGCCTGGACGGTCCTCCCGATGCCCACGATTGGTTGCGCGGCGGGAACAAGGCGTATGAGCGAACGGTAAAAGGGATCTATACGCTGTTGGGCACGCCGGGTGTCAGCCACGTGGAAGTGCTCAGTTGCATCCATCCGCGCACCATCGACCGCCTGGAGGAGACGGAGCGTCTGGTGCACGAGCTCGGCGTTGGGACCTGGCGGCTCTTCATTATCGACCCCATCGGGCGGGCGGACGAGGGTCTCTATCTCGACGGGAAGCAGTTCAAGAAGCTGCTCGATTTTGTCACCGAGCGCCGAGCCGATCCCGATTACCCCATTCGCATCGCCTTCACCGAGCAGGGCTATCTCGGATTCCCTTACGAATTCAGTGTCCGGCCATCGGGGTTCATGTGTGACGCAGGCCTGCGCACCGCGAGCGTTCTTTACGACGGAGCCATTTGCGGTTGCCCCAGCATGAATCGCCGATTGTTGCAGGGCAACATCAAGACCGACCGTTTCTGGGAGGTCTGGCAGCACGGTTTTGAGGAGTACCGAAATCGCACTCGAGAGGGGCGTCCGGGATGTGCATCCTGTGGCGTCTTTGAGTTCTGTCGAGGCGGCTGCATGCATCTGTTTGACGAAGAGCGTGGCGGTCCTGTACACTGCCACTACAAGCAACTGGGAGGGAAGCCATGAAGTTTCTGGGATGGCTCAAAGGACGCGGCTGGTTAATGGTGGGGTTGGTTTCTACGGCGCTGGCTGGGGCCCCCGGTTGTGGTGACTCCGGTAAGAAGAAGGTCGACGGACCGGAAACCATGGAACTCTATGGCGTCTGGATGGATACCGTTGACCAGGACGATACCTTCGCACCGGTCTACGGTATCTGGGGTGACGTGGAGGACGATATCCGGCCACCAGATTTGGATGGGCGCATGATCGATGCCATGGAGCAGAAGGACGATCCCATGGATGCGGCAGTCTACGGCATCTGGGATGTGGGTGCCGAGGAAGCGGTCGAGGAGCCTGAGGTTGTGGATATGTACGGCATCTTCGTTGATGACGTTTCTGCTGATGCAAAGGAAGTAGATACCGAAGAACCAAACGTCGATCTCTACGGCGTTTGGTTGGAGGACGTCAAAGAGCCGTAGCCCTTCTTGCGGCGATCAGAAGATCCAGTGAAGGCCCTCTTTGAGCAGGGCAGCCGCCAAGCCAAAACAACTGAGTAGAGAGATAGTCCAGACGGAGTGTCTGAGATGGTTTCTGAGGATGCGCTCAGGGACCATGAAGGCGAGAGCAAAGGTCAGCACCGCTCCCGCCAGGGCGTAAAGAAGCAATCCAAAGTACCCCATGGCAATGGCGCCCTTAGCCGGGACAAAAGTCCATGCGTGGTCAAGCGGCACGTACTTCAACAGGGGGGGCCCCAGGAGATAGGCCGCCAGATAGCAGGCTAGATAGCCGGCAACCGACCAGAGCAGCGCTGCCGTCGCTTTCTGCTTCATGGCAATACCTCGGGGCAGAGGGTCAGGTCACCGACTAGGATGGCAACCCCAATGATGGTTGTCGTCAGGACGATTCCGCCTACCAACATGGCCACCAGGGCTCTTGGTCGGCCGGTGAGAGCGCCCGACGCCAGACCGCGGTGGGCGATGAGAAGACCGAGGCCTATGGCCAGCCAGTGCTCCTTGATCTCAAAGAGGCCGGTGAAGATGGGGAAGGAAGGGTCGAGGCAGGCTGCTCGAACTTCGACGCGGAAGAATGGATAGAGCCAGGCCCCCGTGAGAAAGGTCACTGCGAAGGCGACGATCAAGATGTTGGCCAGGAGAACCCGGCTTCGATCCCAGCGTTGACCGCCCCGCATCTCAGAGATGCCGGCCGCCAGGGCATGGCCGGCGCTACCTACGAGTGCAAAGGAAGCCAGCCCATGAGTAAAAAGCAGTATGTAACGTATCGATTCGCCAAATATCATGGGGGCATTATAACTGACCGGGCGCTAGGTTCTACTGAAAAACTCTCAGGGGATAGCCTCTGCTCGCCACCGGCCCGTCCCGGGCCCGTTCCCGTGCCTGGGAAACGAC
>CAZFVN010000171.1:0-10053 GCA_964522395.1 uncultured Myxococcales bacterium | reverse complement strand
GATAGGCATTCCCGTTGCCCACGGCTCCTATCAGGAGATGTTGGATAGCGGCGACATCGACGTCGTTTACAATCCACTTCCCAACGCGCTTCACGCGCCCTGGACTATTCGTGCTCTGGAGGCCGGGTATCCCGTATTATGCGAGAAGCCATTTGCCTTGAACGCAGCGGAGGCAAAGGGGGTGTCGGAGGTGTCGAGGCGGACGGGGCTGCCGGTTGCTGAGGCCTTTATGTATCGTTTCCATCCCCTCTTCGAAAAGGTCCTTCATCTTCTTGATGGTGGAGCCATCGGTTCGCTCGTTTCAATCAACAGCTACTTCTCCTTCTTCGAGGATGACCGAAGTGGCATCGTCGCCTCCGCGAAACTGGGCGGCGGGGCGCTCATGGATGTCGGCTGCTATTGCGTCAACTTCTCCCGGATGATCTCCAGGGCCGAGCCGATTCGGGTCAGCGCAATGCAGGTTGGGGACCACGTAGACGATGCCCTGGTGGGCCAGATGAAGTTCTCGAACGGAGTTCTGGCGCAATTCGAAACGAGTATTGCCAGTGCGGAGCGCCACGGAGCTCAGCTCTGTGGAACCAGCGGTACTATCGAGATTCCCGACCCCTGGATTCCAGGAGTCCACGAGACCAGGATACTGATACGCCGGTGGGGGCAACCTGACGAGGTCATTCCCATCCCCGGGGCCGACACCTATTGCCTGGAAATAGAGGACTTTGCCGCCGCTCTATCCACCGACCATGACCCTCGCTGGTCGATTGATGATGCCGTCGCCAATATGACGGTAATGGACGCACTTTTCGAGTCAATACGAAGTGGTAGACAGATCTCTCTCGACTAGCCATCTCGCTCGATACGTTGGCACCGCCAGGGAGAAGAGTACTCTCCTTGACGGCCACATCACCGCCATGCTAGAAATGAGACAAATCCGAGCAACCTGGAGGACTTGATGGATATCTCAACGATTATGCAGATCAGTTGGTTACTGCCGTTAGTTGGCGTTGGAATCACCGTCATCGTTTTGTGGCGGGTCCTCGGAGGTCTGTTCAAAGGGCAAGCTCGTGACCGCAAGCTGTTGCAGACTGGGGCCAAGGCCTCGGCACAGGTCCTTGCTGTCCAGGCTACTGGTGCCTCGATCAGCTACGGTGGTCATCGCCAGCCGCAAGTCGCCCTTACGTTGCAGGTTCAGCCCGCCAGCGGCCAACCCTTCCAGTCGCAGCTCGTGACCTATGTATCCGAGTTGCAGATTCCGCAGATTCAGCCAGGAGCGGTGGTCCAGGTTCGCTACAATCCGGTCAACTCGGCAGAGATGGCAATAGAGGCGTTTGGCGGTACGGTGCCAGGTGTCGAGGTTCCCGCTGGGACGGTGCCCGCTCCGGTGGTTGCCATCCCCATGGCTCGGCAGAAGTTCCCCATGGGAGCCATTATCGGTCTCGTCATAGGTCTGGGTGGTGCCGCCGTTGCGGTCTACGTGGTAATGGTCAATGTCGGTGGCTTCGGCCTTGGCTCCAAAACGGAAACTGACAGTATCTGTGGCAAGGCCGCAGCCTGCTGCGAGAAGATCTCTGAAGCCTCTGGCAACAAGGGATCGGCAGCCAACTGCAAGAACCTGCGCAAAGTGGGTGTGCCCGACGAAATGTGCAAGACCTCTTTGGAAGGATTCAAGAAGAGTGCCGAGTCGCTAAAAGTGACCTGCGAGTAGTCTCCTATCACAATGCCACCCGCGGTTGTGCTATCTTGCAGCCGACAGGGAGGCGACATGCAATCTAGATTTATCCTGACGTTGGCCCTCATTCTCTCATTTGGCTGCGGTTCTTCCGAGTCTGATTCTCCCGGCGACACCGGCGGCTTGGGTGATTCTGCACCGGATTTGCGCTCTGTGGACCTGAGCGGGACTGAAACGGGTATGCCGGAGGTAGGTTCGAGCGATGTTGACGCCCCTGAGGTGGGGTCCGATGTCGAAACTTCGGATGCCCTGGAAGTACCGATGCTGGGTTCACTGACTGAACCACCGCCCCATTCAGCGTTGCCGGCCGCAGTCGAGGCGTGCGCGCTCTACCGGGAGGAGCGTTGCATAGAGGGAAGCTTGCAGCGCTGCGAGATCTTCGATGGAGAGGCGGAAGTTTGGGCGGAGAGCGTGCCGGACATGACGCAGCAGGCCTTCATGTTTGACCGGTATTACGACCTCTATCACGAGGTTGAGGGTCAGACCATGGATACCCATTTCACCAAGACCGTCCCCTACGGGACCCCGGAGGCTGAGTGGTCAAAGGCTGAGTTTTTTGGACGGTACGACGGCTATGGCGACGCTTCCGGTTGGACCGGCACGGCAGTGTGGGCCGCGGCGGCTCGCTACCGAGCCACCGGCACCGCGGCCGACTATGAGCGCATGCTGACGAAGCTGGAAAAGGCGGTCTTTCTATATGAGGTGACGAGCGTTCCCGGCCTTATTGCACGCTCCCACGGGGCGATGCTCCCGGAGGGTGCGCCCCAGCCTCACGGCAATTGGCGAAAAGCGATTCGCGGTTACAACTCTTGCGATGGAACTGATGGTCACTTCTGCTACCCCATAGAGGCGTCGCTGGCAGACCAGATCCCCGGGTACTACAGCACGGGTGTTGAAATCGGCGAAACTCACTATGACACCTCCCCAACCTGGCAGGGGGATGCCTCACGAGACATGTATGTCAGGGGGCTTCCCGGGCTGGTCCTGGCCTACGATTTGCTCAAGGACGGGGAGCGTGAGCAGAAGGTCCAGGAGGCCGTGCGGCTGGAGCTGCCCTGCACCCTCAATCGCATGAAGCGAGGGCGCATCTACAACCTCGACAAGAATGTGGAGGTCAAGGAGATTCTACAGGGCTATCTGGCCGGTCCAAATATGATCCTCGAACCTGGTGAGGAAGCGGTGTTTACAGAGGCCGACGAACTCGTCTTCTTTGCCATGGAGCAGCCCCATCCGTTGCACTGGGACCTCTTTGACCGGGAGTGTCCCGATGGCCCTCCAATGGAGGTCGACCCTGACTTTGAACTGGATGCGGAAGACCCGATGTTCCTGCTCAATCTTCTGGCCCTCTTCGCCAAGGAAGGCGGCATGGGAGACCAGCCCCTCGCCTGGACTCAACATCCCGCAGTCCGGGGTGGGGACACTGTTTTTATGACCTCTTGGGCGTTGACGGCACACTACCTGACAGGGGATGAGCGTTACCTCGACTTTCTCCAGGATTTGATGGCGAGAGTTCCCTACAGTCAGGTAATCCACACCTATGGGGCGCTTCAACTGCCCAAATGGTGCGCTCCCCACTTCGCCCCGAGTCTTATCTATCCAAGTCTCTACCACCTGTTGGCTCGTATTGATCCAGATCAGTCCCCCAACTACTGGTCGATGCTCTCGTCGGCAGTGGTGTCGGAGGGCCGGGGGAAAGATATCTCCAATCGGGACGATTGCCTCTTTGGTATTCTCTACCAGCGGATGACCGATCTGACGACGGACCCGGAGCGAGCCGACTATGTAAGTCATCACGCGGCTCTTCTGGCCACCTACGGAATGGCCGCAGACGATAAGCTTGAGCCTGACCGAAATGTCCCCCGCAATTTCATCGATACTCCCGACCCCGCCGTGCCGCTGGAAGAGATCCCGGCCATCGACCTGGCGCTCTGCACGGAGCCTCCCGAGGTCCTGGGTGTCACCTTCCCCGCCCCAGGCCTGGAGGACGACTGGCCCCGCGCAATCGACCCTGTGCCTCTGCCCAAACGGGTCGGCGGTGCCTTCCTCTGGCAGATGGATCCATGGATGGTGAAGCGGGAATATGGAGGGGTCGGAATGGATCGGCAGTGGCCAATGCTGGGCATGACGACTCCCTACTGGGTCGGGCGCATGGATGGTGTCATCGGTGAGGGCACCGGCATGGCGCTAGGTTGGCAAGATGTTCAGGAGTCGTGTCAATAGGGAACTCTCGAATGATAGCTCCCAGCCATCCTTCTGGTCGCTGTTTGGTTGACAGGTACGAGGGAAGCACTCAATTTCACCGAAGACAACGGCTCGTAGTTGGAGAGTATCGCCTTACTCCCAACAGTGCAAACGTGAGCTCTACAACTTATATGCCCGCAATCAGAATTCGGGCATCTTGACACCATCTCGGGCGAGTGGGAACATCCGAAGGGAATCGGCTGCTATCGCTGGTGGGAAGAGAGGGGTCTGATGGGGCTATTGAAGGGACTAATTGGCAAGCACCCCATATTGCTGACGTTGCTCGTTGTCCTTTCGATGGTTGTCCTCCCAGAAGTGATTCTCATGGCGTTGCGTTGGCCTCCGGCCAACTACTCACGTGGCGACTTGCCGCCCCACCCAACCTATCTGTGGGTGTTGGAGCCGGGGAAATACAAGCATGGACAATATACGACGAGTATCAACAGCCTGGGCATGCGGGGACGCTATCCGGAGAAGGTGGAGACGCAGGTTGGTAGCATTCTCTTAGTAGGAGACTCGAGCATCTTCGGTTGGGAAGTACCCGATGGCGGTACCCTGGCCCGTGCTCTTGAGAGAGAATTCAAGAATCGTGTCGAGGTCTTCAATGGCGGGGTTCCTGGCTATTCTACGGAGCAATCGTTGCTTTGGCTGGACGATCTCCTACCGGCCACCCATCCCCAACTGGTGGTCATCGCCAATCAGTGGTCCGACTCCACGGTATCTGCCTTTGTCGACCTGGATCTCTTCGAAGAGACCTCGACGTTTGGCTATCGGGCGACCTACCACATCTTGCGTCTCGCCAATTACTCCCGCGTCTGGCGTGCGATTCGCTACCTTACGCGCAAGTCACGTGGCCTCCACCCGTTGCAGCGTACCATTGATGACATGCGTTCCGCACTCGCCCCCGGGGAGGGGGAGCCTCGCGTTCCACTGGAAGACTATACAAACAACCTGAGGGCCATGGTTAAGCGGAGCCGCGAAGCTGGCTCTGATGTCCTCTTGCTGGTCCTGGCGGGGGCCGCTGATTTGACCGTAGGTGTTGCCGGGATGGACGACAATGACCCGGTCCTTCAATACCGCAAAGCGATGGCCGAGATAGCGCTGGAATCGGGTTGCCCCTTGCTCCATGCGGAAGAGCCCCTGCGCGCCACCGGACTCCCGTCATCCACTCTCTTTGTCGATGGCATCCACCCTTCGGCAACGGGGCAGGCAGTCCTCGCAAAAGCCCTGGCGAAACTCCTGGACGAGCGAGGCTGGGAGCGGGGGCAAATCATGTGTAAGAGGCCCAGCGCCAACTAAACTGCACGCTTCACATGCCGCCCCTGCTCCGGCATACTCAAAGTCGGTCTCGGGGGGGGGAGAGTGGTTCTCATCCGTCGTCTGGACAGAGAGTGGAAGGTGAACGATGAGAGCAGTCCAATGCCTGACTATCTTCGGCCTCATATTTCTAATGTCATGCGGTTCAGACGGTTCCGATTCCACCGATGTGCCGGTGGCTGACAGCGCCGCTGACGTTGCACTTGATGCCATGGAAGTTGCTGTCCAGGATAGCGCCCCGGAAGTAGTGCCCGAAGCGGTGGATGATATGTCCGTCGACCTTCCGCCACGCACCACACCGGGCGGGCTGCCAATGGAACTGCCCTTTGCGCTGGAGCGGGCCGACGAGGGAGAGCCTCTGACCCCTGAGGAGATCACGGCTTTCACCAGGAGGATCACCGGTCTTTGGTTGCAGGTGGACTATTTCACGTGGGTCTATGAGACCTCGCACGGTGTTGACGACTCTACCGGCTACCCCGACTATCTCATCTGGTGGCATGACGTTGATGCCGTCAAGGCGGGGGACACCGTCACCTTCATGAACCAGCCAGCTTATGGCGGAAGTCACAACAACGCAGAACCTACAAACCTGGTCCTCGTGCAGGCGCTAGGCTCTTATCTTGCCATCGGTGATGAGTCTGCCGGCGAGATTGTGGAACAGTTTGCCAATTCGAATACTGCGCTGATGAAGGGATTTGTTTTCGACGACAACGACCCTCTGGATATGCTGCTGGCTCGCAACATTGTTACCTTCAACCATGAGTTCACGTTGCCCAGCGGAAAGAAGAAGGTGGTCGAGTACGACAAGTGGTACTCGGCCTACGAAGGCTGGAATGCCGACCGTTTCAACTATCCAAACAATCCGACCTGGGGTGATGTCTGGGTCACTAACATGCGCTCCAAAGACGATGTGCCATACATCTACCGCGCCGCGGCCTGGCTCCCCTATGTAATTGAGCTCTCCCCCGAGGGAGAGGCCAAAGAGGCGGCAGTAGAAATGCTCGATTTCACCCGGCGATTCGCCAAAGATGTGGTTGATTCCGGCTGGAATATCCGCACCAAGGATGCGGCTGGCAACGCCTATATTGTTGAGGACCAGGACCTCCTCAGCCTCAACGACTACGTGGAAGTGATGGAAGATGCGGAGTGTCCGGCCCGTCTAGCCACAGCCTACCTCGGTTATGGCGACAATCAAGGGGTCGATTGCGGGAAAGGGTATGGCAGTCTCTACGAGGAACTGGCCGGCAGCATCAACTACTTCAACTATCAGATTATTGATCACTTCCATGTCGCTGCGGCTCATCTGGCGCTGACTTATGGGGACGTGACTGCTGCCGAGCAGTTGATGATTGGTCTTGGTGAACGCATGGACCTCTACCTTGCCCCCGACTCCAAGCTGGCGGGTAAGTCAGATGTGAACTGGGGACGGGACATCTCGCTGATTGCACTGAAGTCGGCGGCGCTAGGATTACCTCTGACATCCAAGGAGGTGCGGCTGATCCACAAGTATCATGATGGGGCAGTGGACCGTTACACGGACTTCCCAAACTGGGACCTTTGGGATCCGTCTGTGCCTGATGGAGCCTACAGTTTCAGAGATGGGTTCCATCCCAAGAGTGAAGGGGATGCGGTGCGTTGTGAAGAGATGGCGTTTTTGATGGAGTATTGCTGGTCTCCCTTCCGCAATCCCGCCGGTCGGCAAATCGTCGATTGCGACATTGTCAATGATCCCATGCAGAGGGGTCAGTAGAGACGACCGCCGCATCTGGTCAGTTGCATGACCACGGCCCGCACAAGATGGGCCGACTACTGTACGGATCGGTGGGGCGAGTCAGCATACCCCAGCGAGGTCCTATTCGCGCAAAAAAACCTCCCTCGCAAGCGGGTGCGGGAGTGCGCACGGGCATCAAGTTTGTCAAAGCATGCAATATTGTGGTAGCAGTAACGTCAACTGGTCCTCGTTCATTGGTTTGGAGGATAATCATGCGTTTCAATCTAAAAGTGGCAACGACGACCCTTACCGTCCTGGTTGCCACAGCAGTCACCGTACACAGCGCTAACGCCTACGAGGTACGCGCTTTTGCCGGCAAGAGCCGCAGGGCAAAGGTCGCTGATTTCGCCCCTCGTGTGGCCAACAAAGAGAACAAGGTCAACAAGTTCTACAGCGAGCAGTATTCTTTCGACAACAGCCCTGACGGTGGCGGGAACCTCTGGTTTCAGATCTTCTTTTCCAACATGGGTGTGAAGAATGGCCGTGCCGCGTTGCTGGTCAATTTCACGCCGCCCGGCGGCAAGAAGATGAAGACCAGGCAGCTCTTCGATGCCGGCAAGTGGTCCCATTCCGTGGAGGGCAAAAAGCTCACCATCACCTTGGGGAAGAGTACGTTCACCGGTGATGGCAGCACCTGGGAGGCTCACCTGGAGACCGACGATTTCGTGGCGGATTGCACTGTCAAGAACGCGGTGCCGGCGTGGCGTCCTGGCGGTGGAATGGTGTATTACGGCAAAGGCAAGAAGTCTTACTACGGTGTCACGCTACTTACTCCCCGGGGGCATTTCGATGCCACGGTCAAGAGCAAATCTGTTGGTGAACACGCGCTGACAGGGCTGACTTACGGGGACCACTCAATCATCAACATTCCTCCCAATCTGCAGTCCCACCGCTGGGTCAAAATGCGCAAGGTGGGCAAGCGCAAGACGGTGCTGCTTACAGTGCTGGAGACCTCGGAGGAGTATGGCAGCAAGTGGGTCGGCTGGTTTGTGGTCGCTGGCAATAAGCGCATCGAAGCGACAGGTACCAACCCAACCCTGGAACTCACGGACCTCAAGAAGGACCCGAAGAATGGTTATGAAGTCCCTAAGTCGATACTGATTACCGGCGCCACCGGGGTTGATTCCTTGATGGGGGCAATCAAGGTCAAGAAGCTCAAGCGGCGGCGCGACAAGCTGGCTGGCCTCTCTACCCTTGAGAAGGCGGTGGTGAGCAAGTTGGTCCAACCAGTGAGTTACTCCCACCGCTCTGTTTTTGAGTTCCAGTACAAGAGGGGTGAGAAGGTCAAGAAGGTGAAGGGGAAGACCAACTACTATTTCGAGCAGACGACAAAATAGGGTGACCGCTCTTGTCCCCCTGGCCTGGTTCTCGCCTGGCCTATTGGAGGTTTCCAGTTGAACGACAGTGCAGCGCCACACGACGCGGATTCAACGGTCCCAGAATCTTCTGACGAGCAGGCTTTTGATGCCTGGGTTGTAGCCACGACAGAATCGAGTTCCCAAAAGGTGGCAACAGTGGCGCTGGATGAGCGCTGGGTGCAAGCCTATGCTTTTGAAGGTGCTACGGGTGGCAGACTTGCCCCAGCCGAGGTCTCTGAGACGCTGGGGCGCGCAGGTCGACCGACCGTAGTGGCGGCAGGGAGCTTCGCGGTAGATCAGTGGGCAGTGGAAATTGTGTTGGAGGCCGCCCCAGGATGTGGCGCCGAAGAGGTCTTGGTGCCCGTTGCCCCCGGGCTCCCAACCGCCCCGCTAATGTGCCTCGGGATTACTGCTGCAAAACGATTGGCGGCGCTCCCAAACCTCGATTTGGAGTTGGGCCTCGATGGTGCACTGGGGGCCCTGAAAGAGTCGGGCATCACGGTTAGAGAACTGGAATTGCAGGCCTCCTACTGGGGCTCGGTATCGAACCCTGACGAGGCGAAGAAGGCCAACTGGGGGCTGCTGAAGAGACTACAATATCGCCCCGGCGGCCTGGTGGCAATCTACCTGAACCGCCCCATTTCCATTCGTTTCTCCAGGGTCCTTGCGGACACGTCGATTTCTCCCAACCAGACGACGCTAGCTGCCTTTGTAGTTGGTCTGGTGGGGGTAGCGATGGTCCTGCTTGGAGGCTACTGGTGGGCAGTGGCAGGTACCTTCCTGCTCCATGTAAATTCGGTTTGGGACGGCATTGACGGCGAGTTGGCTCGGCTTAGATACCAGTGTTCAGACTTTGGAGCCTATCTCGATTCGGTTTGCGATGAGTTTCTCAACGCGGCGATTGTGATTGCTGCCGGTTACCACGTTGCGGCTCACTACGGCTATCCCGCGTGGTGGGGCTGGATGGGGCTGTTTGGTGGCACCATGACCTTTGTCTATGCACTCATCCACTGGCACTGCAAATGGAAGCATGGCCTGGGCTTCTACTGGTGGTGGGAAGCTTACAAGCCGCGCAAAGAAGTTCAGCGCAGCACTTCTGCCTGGTTCTACTTCAAAAAGCTCTTTTGCAAAGACTCGATTCTCTTGCTCTTCCTCGTGGCGGCGCTCCTCCAGTTCATGCATGTGCTGGTCTTGGCCGCGGCCGTTATGGGACTCGTCAATCTGGTGCTCTTCTTCATCCACATCGTCATTTTGCGGGCAAGGTGGTAGGTGGTGAGGTCCAGCGTCAAGAAGGTCGTCCGCATTCTCTCATTCTTTCTGGCTCTGACTTTCCTCGTCTGGTTGTTGGACCGCATCGGATGGGACACCATCGGGCAGGCTTTCGCCAGAGTGGGCTGGGCCGGTGCGGGTGTTTTATTGCTTGTGGGAGTGGCCGAAAACATCTTCCAGGCTGCCGCCCTCGCAACGGCCCTGGAACGTCGTATCAGCTTGCTGCGAGCCCTAACCGTAAGCGGGGCAGGTACGGTGGTGAATGCTCTTATCCCCTGGGAGGCTGGGGAGCTTCTCAAAGGGGCATTGCTGAAGGAACACACCACCTCTCAAAGCGCCATCCACGGACTCGTCGTGTGGAACTTGGTGAT
>CAZFVN010000170.1:0-10480 GCA_964522395.1 uncultured Myxococcales bacterium | reverse complement strand
TCCGCTCAGAACGACACTCAGCGCAAGCCGGGGGTACAGAGCTAATCACATCGGACAGCTACCCCGGGTGGTGAATGGGCAACGGCGAGCCCGTCAGGGCGTGCGCAGGACTGCGGTTACCGGCCCATAACGGTTCAGGGGGAGCAGGCGGTAGCCGCTGATATCAGTGCGTAAGACCGCGACGTTATCTTCGTGCCACAGCGGTAGCACCGGGAGGTCGCGGGAGATAATGGCCTGGGCTCTCTCGTAGTAAGGCAGGCGTCCCTTTTCGGTCATGGTCAGGTTGCCCAGGTCGAGGAGGCAGTCCAACTCCGGGTTGGCGTAGAAGCTGCGGTTGCCGTTACCGATAGAAACCGGTAGGCCAAAGGTGTTGCGGAGCAGATTCTCGGCTGCTTGCGCCTGCACCAGCGGGATCCAGCGGCTGCGGCATTCGTCGGCAAACGGACCGTCCACCAGCTCGAACTGAGGGGGGAAGAAGCGACGGTCAAAGGCTCCAAAGGCACTCTTCTCAGGCTGGGGAGTGAGTACTGGCGCAGCCTGTGAATAGAGCAGCCAGCGCAGGATATCCGGGTCAATGATCTGGGGGAGTTGCAAGATGTAGAGCTCGAAATTACCCTGCCGGACATCGGCCAGGAAGGTGGAAAGCTCCAATGGCAGAAGCTCCACCTTCACGCCGATTTCACCAAGCTTGTAGGCGATTATCGAGCCGATGTTCTTGCGGAAGAAGTCGGTCGTCACCTTCAGGGCCAGGGTGAAGCGGTAACCTGTCGCAGGATCGATGGCGAGACCAGCCTCATCAAGCAGACGGCGCGCTTCATCGGGATCGTACGGGTGCTGATCCAACTGTTTGCTATGGGCCCAATGGAGCGGAGGAATAATGCTGTCCGCGACGACTGCCATGGAGCGAAACTGCTCTCGCACAAGAGTGGTACGGTCAATTCCCAAAGCGATAGCCTGCCGTACCCTGCGGTCCGCCAACCGTCCGTCCAACAGATTGAAGGCCAGATAGGTAGTGCACGCCGCGGGTCGGTGCAGTACCTGCACGTCATCGCGCTCTTCCAGGGTGCGCACTACTGGCGGGGAGAGTGCATTTACTACGATGTCGCCACTACCCCCCATCATGGCCAGAATCCTGGTTGCCTCGTCCGGCAACGTGCGTACCTCGACAAAACGAGGTCCCACTTTGTCAAAGTAGAGGCTGCTTCGTTCCAGGACGACCTTCTGATCCCGGTAGCGGGAGTGGAAGCGGTAGGGACCACACCCGACGATGTTGTCGTCAAAGCTGCCATCGAGGTTGCCGTCGGGGGAGAGTATGTGCGCGGGAACCAGACCGATGGCCAGGTCAACGGGAAAAGTAGCGTATGGGGTTCGCAACTGAAAATGGACTTCGCCGTTCTTCTCCCAGATGCGTTCAATCTTGCGCTGCAGTTCGCCCCTGAAAGGTGAAGGCCGCCGAGCCCCGATGATTGAGCGGAAAGTGAAGAGTACGTCCTCTGGCGTCACCCGTACTCCATCATGCCAGTAAATGTCGTCCCGCAATGTTACGACCCAATGTCGGCACCCTTCTCCTCCCCCCTTGCATTTCGGCTCCAAAGAGCTGGCTGCCTCTGGTACGGGGCGCACATCTTCTGTTTCGACGTGAAAGAGTGCGCAGTGTAGGAGTCGCGTCACCTTGGTCGAGGAGGCATCACTCGCGTAACGCGGGTCTAGCTCACGCGGAGCGCTTTCAATCAAGATTACCACCCTCTCCTCCCGGGCGCCGGGGGAGGGTGGTTCGCGCAGGCAGCTATACATGAGCGACGTAATGACAACGAGCATGAACGCGGCGGCGAGAGGGTGAAGATGGTCGGTATTGGGTACCGTCATTTGATGGCTAGAAGACTCCCTTCGTTGAAGGTACGTCCTGCACCTCTCGAGAGTCCATGGAGCAGGCCATGCGCAAGGCTTTGCCCAGTGCCTTGAAGAGTGATTCGGCGCGATGGTGGTCATTGCGCCCATAGGGCACCTTAATATGGATTGTGCTGTGGAGGGCCCGGGCAAATGCCTGGAAGAACTCTTGGAGTTGATTCGTCTCCAGTGCCCCCAGCAATTCAGCCTGGAAGTCGACGTCGTAGTGGAGATAGACACGGCGGGAGAGATCGACCGCAACGAATGCCACGGCATCGTCCATGGGAAAGACGAAGAAACCGGCCCGATTGATGCCCAATCGGTTACCAAGGGCCTGGTCGAAGGCCTCACCCAGCGCGGTCCCCACCTCTTCCACGGTGTGATGCTGGTCGACGTCCAGGTCCCCCTCGGCACAGAGAGTCAGATTGAATCGACCGTGCTGAACTAGCGCCTCGAGCATATGGGTGAGGAATCCGATGGGGGTCTCGAGCATGTACTTGCCAGTTCCCTCAAGGGTCAGCTCGACGTCAACCCGAGTCTGCGTTGTTTCACGTCGCACAAGCGCTTTGCGAAAGCCGTCAGCCATGGTCCCTGTTCCCCTCCCCTGCCTTGTTCCGCTACCTGATTGATGCTATCGTCTCCACGGTCCGTACGCAAGAGGTTGGTGGTTGAGAACACCCCGTATTCAGATCATGCCAGAGTGGCTCAAGAATCAAATCGCGGCAGGCGAAGTTGTGGAGCGGCCAGCCTCGGTCGTGAAGGAGCTTGTCGAGAACGCTCTCGATGCTGGAGCCACTCGTATCACGGTGGAAGTGGAAGAGGGCGGCAAGCGCTCTATTCGCGTCCTCGATAATGGTGGCGGAATGTCCCGAGATGAGGCTGTCCTCGCTCTTGAGCGGCACGCCACCAGCAAGTGTACATCCATCGAAGACCTTCGCAATATAGGTACTTTCGGCTTTCGTGGAGAGGCTCTACCTTCCATCGCTTCTGTTTCCAGGTTCACGCTTCGTACTCGCCCCGGTGAGGCGTCGTCGGGAACCGAGGTAACCGTTGGGGAGCGGGGCCATCGCGAGGCGGATGAAACGGCGATGCCTGCAGGCACAGAGGTTTCCGTCGACGAGCTCTTCTACAATGTCCCCGCCCGGCGAAAATTCCTCAAGACCGACGCCACCGAGAATCGCACCATCGTCGATGTCGTTCAGCGGATGGCCCTTTCCAACCACGAGGTCCACTTCGAGCTTCGAACCGACGGACGTCAGGTAATCCTGGCTCCCCCGGAAAACGACCGCATGGCCCGTATCTTCGCAATCCTGGGCCGGAAGGTCTGTGACCACCTCTACGAGTGCTTCCTGGAAGGACCCGTAGGGGTGCGTGGTTTCGTCTCTGAACCAGAACTCAAGAAGCGGGGGGCCACCAGCCTTTTCACCTTCGTCAACGGCAGATTCGTGCGGGATAAGCTGATTATCCAGGCTGTCATGAATGGATATGGCACGCTCCTGGGGCGCGGCGAATACCCCTACGCGGTGCTCGATATCCAGGTGCCGCCAAATCAGATGGACGTGAACGTTCATCCGGCCAAGAGTGAAGTGCGGTTTCAGCGGTCCAGCGAGGTCTTTGCGGCGATTGCCCGGGCGGTCCGACTGACCGTCTCCGAGGCCCCATGGTTCCGAGGCCGGCTGCAAGCAGACGGCGAGCCCGGTTCTGGTTACGCCGCTCCCCCTGCTCATCCGACATCGTCAGCTCCTCCCTTCTACCCGACAGGAACTGTAGGAGCGGACTCTGGCTCTCCCGCCCCAGTCGCACCCTCGGGGTCCTGGGGGCCGCCCTCCGAGGAACTGTCCTCCGGGGCCCGGGGGCCGTCCTCCGGGGAACTGTCCTTTGCCAGCCAGAACGCTGGGCGCTTCGCTTCCATGCGGTACCTCGGCCAGTTCGCAAACTGTTTTCTCCTCGGGCAAATCGGCCACTCTCTAGTCCTCATCGACCAACACGCGGCCCACGAGAGAGTCATGTTCGAACGTCTCCAGGAGCAATTCAAAGCGGCAGGTGTTCCCGGTCAGGCGGTCCTCGTTCCGCAACTCCTGGAACTCGATCCAGCCCTTGTGGCGGCCGTTAATGACCGTTCAGAATTGTTGGAGAAGCTCGGCTTCGTCCTGGAACCATTCGGCGGCAACACCGTGGCCGTGAAGTCGGTGCCGGTCCTTCTCAAACAACGTTCCGCTGAGCCCGCCGTGCGAGCTGTCCTTGAAGAACTCTCAGATGCAGATGACTCTCTCGATGCCGGAAGCCTCTTCCATAAGCCAATTTCGACCATGGCTTGCCACATGGCCGTGCGCGCCGGGGACCCTATGGATGAGAGGGAAGTAACGGCGCTACTCCAACAAATGGATAGAGTCGACCTCGCAGCCTATTGCCCCCACGGTCGCCCAGTGGTGGCCTTTCTCTCCGAGGACGAGGTGGCCCGGTGGTTCAACCGAACATGAGCAAAGGTCCTCCGCTGGTCGTGCTGGTTGGCGCTACCGGTACCGGTAAGAGCAAGCTGGCGCTCCAGTGGGCCCGCCGCTTTCCTCTGGAAATCGTCAATGCCGATGCGTCCCAGGTTTACCGAGGAATGGACATCGGTACTGCCACCCCCTCCGACGAGGAGCAGGCCGCGGTCCCCCACCACCTCTTCAACATCGTCGACCCTGATGATCCCCTTGATGCCGGGCGATACGTAGAGTTGGCAGAGCCGGTATTCGATGCCATCTGGTCCCGTCGCCGGATCCCACTTGTCGTTGGTGGCACTGGCCTTTATGTCAAAGCTCTGCTTCACGGATTAGCGAGGATTCCCGAGATCCCGGCGAGTGTCCGCACTGCCGTACAATCCGAATTGGAACAGGGCGGTCTCCCGGCGCTCCATTTCGCCCTCGCAGCAGTTGACCCCGAAGCGGCGCAGCGGATCAGCTCAAGCGATCCCCAACGTATCTCCCGGGCGCTCGAAGTCTTTAGACACACCGGGACGACTATCAGTGAATTTCAACAACGACACGGTTTTGCAGGCCCTCGAAAAGAGGCCCTTCTATTGGGCCTGGAGGTTCCCCGTGAGGAGCATCGGGAGCAGTTGGCCCGACGCATCGATGCTATGATTGCTCACGGATTCGTTGATGAAGTTGAGAAGCTGTTGAGTGCTGGTTGGCCGCCGACGCTGCGCTCATTCAAAGCCCTTGGCTACCGGGTCATCATGGATCTGTTGGCCAATCAGGTGACATTGGCCGATGCTCGCTCTCAAATTCTCAGTCACCACTCTCGCTACGCCAAACGGCAGGGCACCTGGTTTCGGAAAATGGAGGGTCTGCGCTGGATCACCCACGATGATGTGGTGCAGGGCGAAGCCGCTGTCTCCTCATTTTTGCGAAAGCATCTGGCGTCCTAATTCTTGTGTTCGACCGCATCATGGTGTAACCACAATAGTAAGGCGCTGCCACGAGTAGCAGTCAGGAGGTGACCATGAAACTTCGGCTCACAGGGCCGGAGTCCCAGACCCGGGACATGGAGATCGGAGCGGAACCCCAGACCATCGGGCGGTCCGCAGATAGCGATCTAGTCCTGGCTGACCAGACGGTTTCCCGATACCACTGCCAAATCCGCGTTGAAGGCGATGTCGTCCTGGTGGAGGACCTCGGTAGCCGCTACGGCATCACCGTCAACGGCGAACTCCACCTGGGTGAAGAGGTGCCCTTGCGCGTTGGCGAGGAACTCGAAGTGGGATGTTGGACCGGGGGAGTTGTTAGCGAAGGATCTAGCGAAATTGGGGGGGTGCCTACCGTCGAGATGGAAATGACCGTGGCCCAGACCCCTTCGTCTACCCGCAAGACTCGTCTTCTGAAAGCTCAGGAGACCCGACTCTCACGTGGCTACATCGTAGCGCTCTTCGCTCTGGCCGCACTGGGCGGTGTTGTTCTGGCATACATCCTCCTCGATACGTTCTAGTCCCATGGCCTTGCGCCCCCTTCTTTCGGTTACCCTGCGCGTCTTCGGAAAACTCGTACGGACTATTGCGGTTCTGCTAGGAGTTTTGACCCTGGTTTTCGTCGTGGTTCGGGCTGTACCAGGCGATCCCGCGGTATCCATACTTGGAGAACAAGCGCCCCCCGAAGAGTTAGCTCGACTGAGGGGAGACATGGGGCTGGACCGCCCCCTCCAGGAACAGTACGCGCAGTATCTGGGCCATGTTCTTGACGGTTCCCTGGGCACTCCCTATTCCCGGGCACGTCAGGGCACCACAGTTGGCGATCTTGTGCGGGACGTATTGCCCTACACATTGGAGTTGGCCCTCTCTGCCGTCCTCGTTGCCATCTTCCTTGCCTTGCCCCTCGGATTGCTGGCTGCGCTTCGCCGTAATCGAGCTTCAGATCACGTGGCACTGGTCATTACCCTCGTCGGTATCGCCATGCCGGGATTCTGGCTCGGGCCACTGCTTATCCACTTTGTATCCATCCGCCTTGGCTGGCTCCCCGACCCTGCGGCTGGGGTCCAAGGTCTACCGAGTCTTGTGCTGCCCGCTTTCGTTCTCGGCCTGGCCCTGTCGGCCAAGCTCACTCGCATGGTGAGAACGAGCGTGCTGGATGTTCTGGAGCAACCCTACGTTATGGCCGCCCGGGCCCGTGGATTGCCCCGTCGCAGGGTAATTGTCCGACATGTCTTGCGAAACGCCTTGATTCCCGTGGCAACCGTCCTCGGGCTCCAAATTGCGGCACTTCTTTCCGGGGCTATCATCGCCGAGAAGGTCTTTGCAAGGCCCGGTATCGGCACCCTCCTGCTGGAGGGGATCGCGCAGCGGGATTATGCCATCGTCCAGGGAACTGCGCTCTTCATTGGTGGTGTCTATGTCCTGGTGAATTTCGTGGTCGATATGCTCTACATGGCCATCGACCCACGTATTGCCCACTCCTTCGCCAGAGGAGGCCGGGAATGAGGGCGATACTACGAAATGGGCTGCTCTGGATCGCTGCAACCTTCGTTGGATTGCTCTTCCTAACAGCCCTTCTGGCCGATGTTGTTTCTCCGTACGCACCTAAGGATCGAAGCGATTCAGCGCTCCTCGCCCCCCCTACGACAACACATGTGTTGGGGACTGACCAGCAGGGGCGGGATACGCTCAGCCTCCTCCTTCACGGAGCCCGAGTTGCCCTCTTAGTCGGCTTTGGTGCCACCCTGCTATCCATGTCTATAGGGATTCCCCTGGGGCTCTTCTCGGGCTGGCGCGGGGGTCTGGTAGATAGCGCGCTGATGGGGCTCTCGGAAGTGGTCTTCGCGTTCCCTGGCATCCTGTTGGCAATTCTCCTCGTCTTCATCACCCAGCAGCCCTCCATTACCAATATCATGCTCGCACTATCGGCTACCGGCTGGGCTGGCTGGGCGCGGCTCGTCAGAGGGCAGGTCCTGCAGGAGAGCGAGAAGGAATACGTCAATCTCGCCACCACAGCCGGAGCGGGCACCATACGCATTCTCTTCCGCCATATCCTTCCCAACATCATGTCTGTGGTGCTCGTTCAAGTGAGCTTCGCCGTGGGGGCCGCGATCCTCGCAGAATCGAGTCTCTCATTCCTTGGGCTCGGTCCACAGGACGTGGCATCCTGGGGTAGCTTGCTCAGTGAGGGAGCTGCTCTCTTCGTCTGCTCACCCTATGTCGCTACCTTCTCCGGTCTGGCCATCTTCCTGAGTGTCCTCTCCTTCAATATCATTGGGGACCGGCTGCGGGACCGCCTCGCTCAACCCGACCCAATTACCAGGAGTTGATCCATGCCTGACAAAGACCTCCGCAAGAAAATCGGACAACTCTTTCTTATCGGCTTTGAGGGAAGAAGTCAGACGCCCGCGCTCAAGGAGCTTCTGACTCGCTATCACGTGGGCGGCGTAATTCTTTTCGCCCGTAACATCTCGGAGCCGCTCCAGGCCTGGGAGTTGCTCCGCTCCCTGAAGAGCCGCGAGCTGCTACGCGCCATCGATCATGAAGGCGGCCGTGTGCAGCGACTATCTGCACCAGTTACCCATTTCCCGCCAGCTCTCAATATCGGGCTTACCGGGTCCACCAGGATTGCCCAGGATGCCGGCTTCGCTCAGGCCCGAGAGTTGGCCGCCCTGGGATTCAATTTGAACTTCGCACCGGTGTTGGACGTTCACACCAACCCGGTGAACAGAGTGATTGGCGATCGTTCTTTTGGGACCGATCCCGACCTTGTGGCCCGCCTTGGCAGTGCCACCATCAAGGGTATGCAGGCGGCCGGAATTGCAACTTGCGGCAAGCACTTTCCGGGTCACGGAGATACCCGGGACGATAGCCATGAGGTGCTGCCCCAGGTCCGAGGCACCATCGCCTCTCTCAAAGCCCGGGAGTTGCTCCCTTTCAAAGCTGCGGTGCGTGCCGGGGTTGATGCCATGATGACCGCACACGTGGTCTATGAGGGCCTCGATAGCCAGCGCCCCGCCACCCTCTCCTCCGCAGCCATCGACGGCCTCCTCCGTCGTCAACTCCGCTTCGACAGGGTCGTCATGACCGACGACCTGGAAATGCGGGGCATTGCCGACCACTATGACCCCGATGATGCAGCCATTCTCGCGCTCAAGGCGGGGGTGGACGTAATGCTATTCTGCCATTCTCCTGACCGCCAGATGGCCGCCATTGAGGCGGTTTACAAGGCTGTCGACGGCCGTATCTTGAAGCCCGAGACAATTCTCTCTGCCTGGGAGCGAGTCCAGCGGCTCAAGCAAATCACCCGCAAGACACCCGTGGCCGCGAATCCAGGTGAATTGATGGCCGTCCTTAATGACCCCGAACACAAACGTCTCGCCGCGTCACTCGCATGACGCACCCTCCCTTTTCGCTGGAAAACGACCCTCTCTAAGTGGTAACCTACCGGCCGTTCAGGCAGCAGCAGCGTAGTGGAACAAGCTGATTTCGTAGAGTTGAAGCAGGAGAGATGATGTCGTCGGATGAAGAAAGAGAGAGACTGGAACGTCGCCGCGCCGCGCTATCCATGCCGGAAGATGTAGCGCGTCAGCACTCCCGAAACAAGCTTACTGCCAAGGAGCGTCTCGACCTCCTCCTCGACCCGGGTTCCTTCGATGAATTCGGTGCTTTTGCCCGCTCCCCAACGATGTCCGATCCCCGAGACCGGGATGGCGTCATTACGGGGTCCGGTATGGTGGCAGGCAGGCGCGTCTTTGCTTACGCCCAGGACTTCTCCTACAAGGGCGCTTCCATTGGCGAGGTCCACGGTCGGAAGATCGCCCGCACCATCGAATTAGCACTGAAGACCGGGAGCCCCATAATCGGACTCCTCGATTCTGGCGGAGCTCGTATCCAGGAGGGCATCGCCGGTCTCGATAGTGGGGGTGAGATCTTCAGACTCAACACTCAGGCGAGCGGGGTGATCCCACAGATTTCAGCCATTCTCGGTCCTTGCGCAGGCATCGCCGTCTACTCCCCCGCCCTCACCGACTTCGTGCTTATGACCAAAGTCACATCTACAATGTTCATTACCGGCCCAAACGTCATTCGCAATGTCACGGGCGAGGAGATCGACGCCGAGTCCCTTGGTGGGGCACGAGCTCATGCCGGCCGTTCCGGGGTTGCCCATTTTATGGAATCAGATGACGCGGCCACGATTCTACGTATTCGACAGATTCTCTCCTATCTCCCGGCCAACAATCAGACCCCACCGCCCCGGGTCGAAACCGGCGATTCACCGGTTCGGGAGAATCCGGCGCTCGATAAACTAGTGCCCCGGGAATCCACCAGAGCATACAACGTCAAGAAGGTGCTCACCGAAGTCCTTGACGAAGGTTCCCTGCTGGAGGTTCACGGCCTCTTTGCGCAAAACGTGGTGGTCGGATTTGGCCGTCTCAATGGTGAGAGCGTGGGCATCGTAGCCAACCAACCCATGATGCTGGCTGGCTGCATCGATATCAACGCGTCCGACAAGATTGCCCGCCACGTCAACTTTTGCGATGCCTTCTCAATTCCATTGGTCAACTTTGTTGACGTCACCGGTTTTCTGCCCGGCAGCAAGTTGGAGCATAACGGCATCATTCGGCACGGGGCCAAAGTTCTCTACGCCTATTCGAGGGCAACTGTGCCCAAGATCTCCCTCGTCATGCGCAAGGCCTTTGGGGGGGCGTATATTGCGCTGGTCTCCAAAGACATGGGGTATGATCGGGTCCTCGCCTGGCCCTCCGCCGAGATTGCCGTAATGGGGGCCGAAGGCGCAGTTGGCATCGTTCACCGTCGGGAACTATTGGCAGCCGACAATGACCCTGTGTTGCGCCAGAAACTAACTGATGCCTATCGGGAAGAGCATCTCAATCCATATGTGGCAGCGGGACAGAATCGCATCGACGCGGTGATCGAGCCGGCTGAGACCCGCGCCACTCTAATCCGCCAGCTAGACATGTTGCGGGGTAAACAGGAGGACTTGCCCCGGCCTCGCAAGCATGGGTCGATCCCGTTGTAGGGACATCACCACCCTCACGGGCGGCGAAGCGCGCAAGCCTCTTACAACGAGGCAATAGCGCTGTCAGCATCCTGGCACAGCTGTAGGAGCAGATGACCTGG
>CAZFVN010000169.1:0-10490 GCA_964522395.1 uncultured Myxococcales bacterium | reverse complement strand
TGTATCCGCCAGTCCGGTATTTATTTGATGGAAGGTGCTTGACAACCACACTGACGGAGCGCAAGGAGCTTCAGGCGCGCGCAGCCCAGGCCGACCGTCTGGCATCGATGGGCCTATTGGCTGCCGGAGTTGCTCATGAAGTTAACAATCCCCTGGCCTACGTCCTCTATAACCTGGAAAGCCTCACCGAGGACCTGCCTAGAATCACGGATTCTATGCGCCGGTGCATTTCTCTTATGGTGAATCGCATTGGGGCCGCCGAGTGGGAACGTGTAGCAGGGAGCGATGCGATCTTTATCAACCCAGCCACGCTCCACGATATCAGTAGCCGCTTCAAAGATGCGCTGCAGGGAATCTACCGTATTCGAGACGTGGCTCGGGGCCTGGGGACTTTTTCACGTGTTGAGGATGACCGGAATGATCCGGTCAACCTGATGCATGTGATAGAGGTGGCCATTCAGTTAGTCTTCAACGAGATCAGGTTTCGCTGCCGTCTCGTGAAAGAGTATGGTGCCATCGCTTCGGTTATGGGCAGCGACGGCGCGCTTTCGCAAGTCTTCCTCAATCTGTTGCTCAACGCCGCACACTCCATCGAGGAGGGAGACGTTGAAGGCAATGAGATCAGGATCAAGACCTGGCAGGAGGATGGGGAGGTATGTGCCGAGGTGCGGGACACAGGGAGCGGCATCGAATCTGAGAAGCTGCAGCAGGTCTTCCAGCCTTTCTTTACCACCAAGGAGCAGGGGGCTGGCACTGGATTGGGACTCTACATTAGCAAGAGCATCATTGAAGGCCATGGGGGAGCCATCTCGGTGGATAGTACACCGGGCAAGGGGACGGTTTTTGTCATTCGTCTCCCGGTCAGTCCTGAAGAGGGGCAAGTCTTGCCCCAAACATCGTCGGAAGCAGGCGGGGAGTCGGTGCTGCGGGGCCGGATTCTGGTGGTGGACGATGATCGCCCGGTCAGGTCAATGATCGCCCGTTTGCTGCGTGAACATGAGGTCGTGTTGGCCGCTTCGGGTGTCGAGGCCAGGGAGATTCTAGAAGGCGACCAGAACTTCGATGTCGTGCTTTGCGACTTGATGATGCCGGAAGTATCTGGAATGGATCTCCATAGGTGGGTCCTTGAAGCGTACGGGGCGCTGGACAAACGCTTCATCTTCATGACTGGCGGTGCCTTCACCCCGCAATCTCGAGAGTACCTCTCCAGGGTTGACAACCAACGACTGGAGAAGCCCTTCAATGTCACCAACTTCAAACACGCTATTCGCGACCGAATCACAATTGCGCGCCAGAGCTAACTGGTCAGGCAGGTGTCTACGTGTTGTTGGGGTCGACCGGGGAATCCCCTAGCAGAGCCAGCGTGGCAACGAGATTGCCTTGCACCGAATACCACCCGCGAACAGGACGACTTACGCCGTGGCAGCGGATCTGGAGTGGGGACCATTTCCCATCGCTGCCGTGTAATCCCAGCACTTCTACGGTGCGGGGGTCGGCGCTGAGGCCGGAACGGGTAGCTTTGAAAACGGCCTCTTTGGCCGACCAACCCACCGTTATCCGAAAGGGATCACCTCCAGTCCAGCGGCGCTCTTTAGCGGTGAAGTAATCCTCTTCGAATACCGCTGCCCGCTCTTCTACCAGCTCCACATCGATGCCGACTTCCATCGGTTGCTTCACCACGGCGACGGCAACCCGACCAGCCAACTCTTCGCCTTTGGCCAGGACACCGGTCAGGAGGCTGCGATGGCTGATGGAGATATTCAGTCCCCCAGGGGATGCATCGGCATCCTGCGAGCCATGTCCGTCATGAATGTCGAGGTGAACTGTGGGAGAGCCGTCCGAACGTGAAAGCACCTGCACTTGCGTTGGAGCGAGAAGCTGCCCCTCAGTTTCTGACAGATAGGAGAGGATCAGTCGCTTTGCTGCCAGCCGCCCCGCCAGCCACTCCCGCTGCCTTTTCGGCGCAGTGAAAGCGGTATATGCGGCCAGTTCCGGCGGGCTGAGGAGACCCTTCGAGCCGCCTTCAGGCCCTCCCTCAACGAAATCAGAAATGGGCCCCACCAACAGTCTCATTACTTGCTCTTCAGTACAGCCTTGCGGCCGGGAACCTGAGCCATGGCGAAACGTTTGAGAGTCAGGATTTCGGTGCCATCTTCGGCCACCACCGTGACGTCATAGAGATTGTCTCCAATGCTGGCTGCGACGGCAGCGGCGGGTACATGGCCGTTGCCATTGGAGGCGAACTCTACGGCCGCAATCCCGGCCGGTAGTGCCATGGCAGAATGGCTGACGATTCCCCACAAGCCGGCAGTCTGGAAAGCCAACTCCACGAGCATGGGAGCGGCCAGATAGCCGGCATCGGTAATTGACTGATTGCGCAACCCTATCGCCGATTCACCCTTGACGGCCCCCGCTTCCAAAACCTGGAAGGCGGGACCGTGGAAGTAGACATCGTAGATGGGGCCAGAGGCAATGTTTGCAGCCTTCGGCGGTGGGTTGCCGGCGGCGGGTTGGCGAAGCTGAGTGGAGTATCGGACGGTCGCCTCGAAGTGGAGCTTCTCCTGCTCCTTGGAGCCTTTCACCTTGGCCTTGAATATGGAACTCAACGAGGCCTTCACAGCTACCACACCAAGCTCACCCGAAGGAGTCTTCTCTGCCCGACAGATGAACTTGACGGACCGACCGCGGTGGAATTTGGCTGGTGACGAAAAGACAACGTCAGTGAAGCCGGAGAGTGCAAATCCCGGGTAGAAAGCACGGCCAACTGCGGCGAAGCACTCCAGGCCGATAACCCCTGGCAGAACTGGTGTTCCATCAATGGCATGATCTTCGAGGAACTTGAGCCCCTTGGGTTTCAGGGTCATCTCGAAGGTGGCCATTCCGTCGTCAGCCACCGACTGCAGTGCCAATGGCAATGGTGTTTTTTGCAGGCCTTGTCGCAGGCTCTCCGCTTCAGGAAAGACCGTTCCGTCACGGTCCATTGCTCCCAGCGAGCCAGCGACCACGACTTCCGGGTTTCCGCCGAACGCTAATTCCTCTGCCACAACGCCGGTTCCGGCCTGCAGCGGTATCATCGTAACCCCGGCGTGCTTCAGGATTTCGGGGATGCTGCCCCGGGTGGCCATGCCAACCCCTTCCCAGCCCGCCCAGCAGATGGAGACTCCCCTTACTTTGCCACCGGAGTCAGCGCGTACCGCTCTAGCAAACCAGGAGAAGAGGTCATTGGCTGCCGAATAGTCAGTTTGGCCCGCGTTGCCCATGCGACCAGCAATGGAACCGAACATCACTAGCGATTTCAACCCCCTCTTTCGGCACGCTGTCCACAGGTTGTATGCCCCAAGTGCCTTGACGAAGAGAATCCGCTCAAACATGGCGGGATCCTTCTTCTCAATGGACTTACTCTCCTCCAGCCCCGCGCCATGCACCACGGCGTTCACCTCGCCAACGACTGCCACAGCTTGCTCTACGGATTTAGCGTCGGTGACGTCGCAGACGTGATAGGTAGCTACGTATCCGTTCTCTTCAAACCAGAGAAGATTCTCTGCCACCGTAAGGGAAGCCGTGAGCCGCCCCAACTCCCGCTCAACCATTGCCGGGGTTACCCGTCCGCCCTCCTTCTTCAGTAAGGCGAACAACTCCTTCTTCACCTTCTTGGGGTCCCCAGACAGACGTTTTTTCAAGGCCGCCACGTCATCGGGTGGCGGTATGATATCGAGGATGGCAATCGTCGCTCCAGTGCGGGTAGCGATGTCACGAGCCACTACGGCGGTAATACCCTGTCCCGCGCCGGTAAGTAGTACCGTGGACTTGTCGTCCAGAGCCAGCACCGGCTCAACCGCTTCATCAAGCGGTTCGTTGCTCATGGCTATGTAAGCGCGTTCTTCACCAACATAGCCAATCTCAGCCTTCAATGCCCCAGAGGTAATCTCGCTAAACATGGTAGTGGCAAACGCGTCGGCTGGCAGGTCAGCGTTGATATCGATGACCGCGGTCCGAACTCCTGCCAGCTCGCGGGAAAGGGCCTTTGTGAAACCTGATATCGCGCCGAGAACGGGGCTATGTGCCTGCACCTTGTCACCATCCCCGTAACCGAAGCGACCATCGGCGCGAATCGCGGTGGCGAAGAAGGGTTTTTTGCCTTCCTCCGCCATCTTGAGCAATTGCTCTCTCACCGCCCGAGCTGCGTGGAACAGAGAGGTAACGTTGCTCTCCAGTTGCTGCTTGAATTTCGCCTGTTTTGGAGGCAGAAACGCCAGGGACTGAGGAGCCACGAAAATGACTCCCTGCAAGTTCTCGATTTGTGCCAACGCGCTAGCCGCCTGCTGAGCCCCTCCCTTGGCAGTTCGCCGGATCTGCTTGACTTCAAAGCCGTTGTCGTTGAACTGCTCCCACAGTGCGGAGAGCACCTTAGAGCGATTGCCTACCAGCGCAACCACGCCTCCCGGAGTAACCGGGTCGAGCACACTGAGCTCTTCAGGGACGATTCTGGGGATTAGCCGCTTGAGTCCATGGGTGTGAAATCGCTCGGCCTGGGCTCCCGTCGGCAAAATAGGCTCAGCGACGGGCTCTGGAGTGGCTTCGGGGGTTTCTTCGGCAATAACCTCGGGTTGAGATTCTAAGGTAGCAGTTGCTTCGGTTTCGGGCACGGGGGCAGAAACCGCCTCATCCGTGTTTTCCAGAACGAAGCCGACTACGGCACCGATAGTGGGGTAATCGGAGAGCTTCAGGTCATCCCGTCGGGGAATGCCGTATTCGGTCCGTACCATGGCGAAGATTTCCGCCTGTTTCACCGTATCGATGCCGAGGTCGGCCTCCAGGTCGAGGTCCGGCTCCAGCATAACTACCGGGTAGCCGGTCTTTTCGGCGATCAGGTTCATCAATCGGCCCTGCACCTTAGCGGCAAAGCCGCTGGCGGGTGCCTCCGGGTCTTCGGAAAGAGCCTCCGGCGCAGCCGGGACAGGCGGTTGGGAGACAACTTCCGCATCAGTGTTTTCGAGGACAAAGCCGACCACCGCGCCGATGGTCGGATAGTCAGAGAGCTTGAGGTCATCCCTTCTCGGGATTCCGTATGCCTCGCGGACCATGGCGAAAATCTCTGCCTGCTTCACGGTGTCAATGCCGAGGTCGGCCTCAAGGTCGAGATCTGGCTCGAGCATTTCCACCGGATAACCGGTCTTTTCGGCGATTAGTTGTAAGAGCCTGGTCTGCACTTCTGCTGCGAGGCCACCGGCCGGGGCAGCCTGTGGAGCTGCTGCGGCGGGGGCGGGAGCGGTTATCGCCGCGGAGGCCGCGATTGTCTCGGCGGGCGGTGCTGCCGAAGTCCCTTCACTGGAGTTTTCCAGCACGAAGCGGCAGACGGCACCAATAGTTGGATAGTCTGAGAGCTTGAGGTCATCCCTTCTTGGGATTCCGTATGCCTCGCGGACCATGGCGAAAATCTCTGCCTGCTTCACTGTGTCAATGCCAAGGTCAGCTTCCAGGTCGAGATCCGGCTCGAGCATTTCAACGGGATAGCCCGTCTTCTCCGCGATGAGGTGCAGAAGTCTGGCTTGCACCTCCTCAGCAAAACCACCTGACTGGGCAACCGCCGGTTCGGGTGTGGGGGCTACCTGGGGCTCAGGGGCCGGTGCGGCCGCAACCGGCATTTCAAATATGGTCAAGCCTTCAGCGTCGCTCCGGGGAACCGCCTTCAGGGCGCGGTTCTCTACCACGAGGACCGGGTCCTCGAAGTCGGTGATAGTATTAAGCCACTCGACTCTTGCAGCATCGTTACTGGCGCGACCGGTGGTTTCCAGCACGCGCCGGAAGAGAGCCATGGCAATTTGAGACCCGAAGCCTGCGGCCAGACGGAGGGCATAGCGGCGGTCGAGTTTGCCGCCTTTCGAGAGGTTGAGGTTGCCCAATTCCGGGTCTACCTCTTTGAAATTGGGTACGGCTGCAACGTAGCCAGTTTCCAGGGACCTCAAGGCGATGGCGTCTTCCAGGCCGACGGCCATGGGATGCCCGGTATAGCCCTTTACGTTGGTCATGACGATGTCGTCGGCCCCGGCGGCAAAGGTATTTCGCAGCGCGTTGACTTCGGCGGCAGCACTACCGCCTCTGGCCGGCGTGTACGTTTCATGAGACATGAAGACCATGTCACGAGAAAGTGTTTGTCGGTCGAGTCCGTGCTGGGACTCGCAACCGCCGACCAGTTTCTCCATGACGTTGGTGATGTGGCCCACGTCGAGTCTGGAGCCGTGGTATGCGCTGTTGGCGATTTCCACGCCCAATATTTCAGCAATGCCACCGGCGCCGCGGGTCGCCGCGGCCCGCTGCTCTTCCACTACCAGTCCCACCGCACCCATGCCGACGATCATCCCATGTCGGCGACGGTCAAAGGGGAGCGCAGCATCCTCTACCCGGGCTTCCGTAGTGGCGGCCCCTAATGCGAGAAAACCAGAACCGAAGAAAGGCAACATCTGTTCATTGGTAATGTCATCCGCGCCAACAATAACAACCCTTTTGCAACGGCCCTGGTTGATCCAGTCACAGGCCGTTGAGAGCGCCAGAGTAGTTGAAGCGCAGGCGGCGTTGACATGAATGTTGGGGCCCCGGGCACCGATGTACTCGGCAATCTGAGCGTGTCCCAGACCTAACACACGAAAGAGGAAGTCCCGCGGGAATTTGTACTCTTCATCAGCAGCTATCCCGAGTTTCGCCCGGATCTTCTCCACCGCCTCAGAGCCGATGTCCGATTCCAAGTCGGCCAGGGCCACGGAAACAGTATGGCGTTGGTTCTTCTGCAGTTCGTCCACCAGGCAGTTATAGCCGGGGAATGCGCTTGCGAAGACGATGCCCGTTTCATCTCGAAGAGACTCCGGAAGCGCCCAACCGGTAGGCAGGTTGGCCCCCTTGCGGGTGGTCCGATAGGTTCTTACCAGAGGGATGCCGGCGTCCTTGAGCGCTTCCAGGGCCGCGGCCAGAGCCAATTGGGTGGTGATGTCAAGGGAGTCAGAGAGGCGCTGCTCCACCCCATAATCTGCTGCCAGGTCGAATTGGCCACGCTGCCCTGCCAACTGAATTACATCGTCGGTAGAGGCAACGGCCTCAAATTCAGGGTCCCCCCCATCGCTCTTCTTCTTCAAGCGCACGATACGTTGGTTAACCATGCGCTCTTTCGTGCTGTCAGGTACTGAATCAATCATGTTGTCGCCCGCGATCAAGGCATCGATACGGCCCTCATCGAACATTCCCTTCCCTTTCCCGGGAAGGCCGGCGGCGATACCGGTCACAACGACTGGTGCTGGCTTGGCAGCCATTGATATGACCTCGGCAATCGGGGCGCTGGCAGTGATTGGCGCGCTGGCAGCACTCGGGGCGCTGGCGGCAATCGGGGCGCTGGCGGCAATCGGGGCGCGGGCGGCAATTGGGGGCGCCGGATAGACGCCCGCGGCGAAGAGACCGCACAACATCTCGTTGAAGGAAGGCAGATCACCCTTCTTGGGGTGGTTAGCGAAGAGGGAGAGGACGCCGAATTGACCCAGAACATCGTCTGCGAATGAGGCGAGGACTCGCTTGGGACCAACTTCCACAAAGGTCGTTGCCCCGGCGCCATAGAGTGTCTTCAGACCCTCGACAAACTGGACCGGAGCAGCAATTTGCTGCTCCAACCGGTTGAGAAACTCTTCTCTGTAGTTCGGTCCTGTGGGGTAGAACTTGCCGTCTACGTTGCCCACAATCGGGATCTTCTGGGGGCTGATGCTCAGCCGCTCCAGGAGTTTGCGAAGGGGTTTGCTGGCATCAGCCACGATGGCGGAATGGAAGGCGTGGGATACGGGCAGCAATACGGCCCGGAACCCTCGGTCTTCAAATACCTTCATGGCCGCTTCAATGGCCTTAGACTCACCGGCTACCACGGTCTGGCCGGTGCTGTTGACGTTGGCCGGGATGGCGTAGCCGGGTACTTCGGTCAGGATTCTCGCCACCTCTTCGAATGGCCCGAATACGGAGGCCATCTTGCCAGGGTCGGCGATGTTGAGGACGGTCATCTCCTTGGCTCTCCCACTCACCGCCATCAATGCCTCTTTGAAGTCCATGATTCCGGCGCAAACCAGCGCCGCATATTCGCCCAGGCTGTGACCCATTACCATGTCGGGTTCAAGGCCCATGCTTTTCAGCAGCCGGGTCAGCGCAACGTCGACCGCGAGAATCGCCGGCTGCGTAAGCTGGGTCTGCTGGAGTTGATATTCATACTCCTTGCGCTTCGCCGGATCGGCGGCATCGGCGGGCCAGACAAAGGCAGTAAGCGGCTTACCTAGAATTGGTTCCATCACCTTGTCCGCCTCGTCGAAGGTCGCCTGTACCAACGGATAGGTGCTGGCCAATTCTCGAATCATACCGACGTACTGAGAGCCCTGCCCGGGATAGAGAAAGGCGACCTTTCCGGACTTGCCCTTACCGATGAAGATCCCCTGTCCCCGCAGTGCGGCCGCGGCAAGTTCATTGCCGGAGGCCAGCACGGTGGCTGCTGTGGCCGACTTCTTGGCCTTCTCCTCGGGTGAATTCCAGGTAAAGGCTACGCGGTATTTCTTCCCAACCAGGTCTTCGTCGGGCTCTCCCCCGCCACCCTGCTCCAGCATGGCGATGAGCTCCGCTGGACGATCAGCCCCGGCCGCAAAGAGGGCGGGTCCTGACGTGGCTGGATTTCCACCCCTGCCCGGTAGTTCGGGTACAGGAACGGCGCCGCTCATCGGTCGATGCTCTTCCACTACTATGTGGAAATTGGAGCCGCCAAATCCAAACGAACTGATGCCTGCCCGGCGGTTGACGTCATTTCGCCGCTCCCAGGGCCGGGGGGACGTGTGGACGACGAAGGGACCCTTGTCGAATTCGATATTGGGGTTCGGGTTCTGGAAGTTGATGGAGGGGGGCAGCACGCCCTCGTTGATGGCCAGGATTGCCTTGAGCATGCCGGCCGCACCGGCGGCGCTCTTCAGATGTCCGATTTGGGATTTGATGGAACCGAGGGCAACGGACCTGGGCTTCAGGTCGGGGGAGCTGAAGAAACGTTGCAGGACATCGCCTTCTGCCGCGTCACCGACCATGGTCGACGTGCCGTGTGCCTCAATCAGGCCCACTGTGCTGGGAGGTATCCCGGCTTCCTCGTATCCCCTCTCCAAAGAGAGAATCTGGCCGGCGGGATTGGGGGCAGTAATGCCCTTGCCTCTGCCATCGCTGGAGGTTCCGATTCCCTTGATTACGGCATATATCTTGTCTCGATCTCGGACTGCGTCTTCCAGTCTCTTGAGCAGGAAGCCGGCGGCTCCTTCGCCCATTACGAAGCCATTGGCCCGGGCATCAAAAGGATAACTGCCATCAGGACTCAAGGCACCAATCTTACTGAATTTCACGTAGGTAGGGGGACCCATCGAGCGGTCTGACCCGCCAGAGAGCACCATATCAAACTGACCGGTACGCAAACCACGAGCCGCGGAACTCAAGGCTGCCAGAGATGCGCCGCACGCGGCGTCCACTGTGTAGTTGGCCCCCTTCAAGTTGAGTACGTTGGCAACCCGGCCGCTAACAATATTCGACAACTCGCCGGGCATCGTATCTTCGGAAATGTTAGGCAGTTCTTCCTTAAGATATTCTACCAGTCGCGCCACTGTAGCGGCGTCAACTTCGAGGGCATCTTTGGCTGAAACCAGCCGACCCAGGACGTGGTCCAAATAGACCCTGTAGGCAGTAGTGAATTGATACTCGCCACCACCTGCGTTGGCGATCACTACGCCCGTCCGACTGTGGTCGAAATCCTTCTTCAAGTAGCCGGCATCCTGTAACGCATCGTTCGACACCTTGAGTGACCACCGTTGAACTGGATCCATGGATGCTGCCACCTGGGGTGGGATACGGTACTCGAGGGGATTGAACTCGAATTGCCGGACAAACGCGCCCAGCTTGCAATAGGTCTTATCCGGGACGGCGCGGTCCGGGTCGTAATGCTCCTCAACTCGCCATCTGTCTGCCGGTACTTCGCCGATAGAGTTGCGCCCACTGGTGACGTTATTCCAGAGGGTGCCGACGTCGTTGGCGTCGGGCAGTACTGCGCCAATTCCAATTACAGCAATATCAAGTCCCATGGTGAATCCTCCCGGTGTTTCGGCTGTTGCTTCTTGCTAGTGGTCTTTGAGCCAGGCAGTGACAAAGGCCAGGTCTTCCTCGAGACCGGCGCAGTCGGCTTCCCATCCTTCGAGCCCCTCAACTTTCGGCAGGTTACCCGCTCCACAGACTACTGCGACCGCGGTCTCAACGGTTATCCTGAGCGCCTCACGAGCGTGAATACGAGCCATATTCTGTTGCCGCTGGCTACCGTTCAATCCGGCCTTGCTGAAGGCCAGGCCCACCTCGATATAGGTCATAGCATCGGCCAATCTGAACAGTACTGACTGGTTTCGGGTGAGGCGATGGATACGGGCGGTTTCCATAACTTTGGACAAGATACGGGCGGC
>CAZFVN010000168.1:0-10600 GCA_964522395.1 uncultured Myxococcales bacterium | reverse complement strand
CGCTCAGAACGACACACTCAGCGCAGAACGGGGGGTACAAAGTCAATCAGATCGGCGCGGCGGAGGCTGCCGAGATTGACCGCGTCCTCAAAGAGCGCCCAGATATTGCGGGCTGGGTGCCGGACTGCCTGCTCAGGCCTGGTAGCCGTAGTTGTCGCGGTAATTGTCGTTGTCTAGGACCGCCTTGGTGACACTGGGATTCCCTCTGGACAACGACGCCAATGTCTGTTCGATCGATGCCGACCTGGGGGCTCGTGGTGAGTCCGGCATAGGGTTTCCCAAGCCTGCCCGCCTTTGCTACTCTAGTTCGCAGACTCAACGACTCGGAGATACGTGGCATGGCAAAGGGTGACCCCGGCAACTGGCATGACAAGACTTCCCATGGGCAGAAGACGGTGCTCCAAGAACAATGCTTGACCGTCTCATCAAAGAGCCCTTATGCGACTGAGAGAGTAAGAAGTAGCTCGCCAGCGAAGTCCCTCGCGATGACTAAGTGGTTGGTGGTGATGTTGCTGCTCATATCCCGACCTGGTTTCGCTGGAGATGGACTGAATGTAAGGGAATGGCTGGTCCGGCCCGGTGTGAAACTACTAGCGGTAGAGTTTTACGCTTCGTGGTGTGGGCCGTGCACGAAGGCAGTGCCGCAGTGGAAGGCATTGCATGAGAAGTACAGGGACCAGGGGCTTAGGTTGGTTGTGGTGTCGGTGCAGGATCCCGATGGAGCTTGTGTGAACCCTGGTTGGAATCCCGACGACCTAATCTGCGACAGCGAAGGCAGGCTTGCTGAGGCGTGGAAGATCGGTGACCGACTGCCCGCAGCGTTCCTCTGGTCGTGGACAGGCAGGTTGCTGGTACGAAAAGGACATGTAGATGAAGTAGAACGTGCCGTGATGGAGGAGCTTGCACGACTTCCACGGGTAACACTAGACGACGACATGACCGGTGAGATCCGACAATTGATCCGTACTGAACTGGCCCGAACTGGAAAAGTAGACGTAGTGGCGGGTCCAGAGGAAGACAGGGCCCTGGCCGCCATCCGGCGAAGATCGTATGAGTTGCAGTTCTCAGATAGCACTGCATGCCGGTTGGGGGAACGACTAGCCGCAAACTCACTCCTGAAGGCTTCCCTGGTCACGCCTGGAAACAGTAGGCGGCTCCTTATTCAGTTATTCAGTGCTGAAACAGGATGCCTGAATGCCAGTGCGGGGGTCTCCTGGAATGATTCCCACCCCGAGTTGTCGATTGCCGAGGCCTTGGACGAGCTAGTAGGCAATATTCGGGTTGAGCTGGAACATCCCGGGCTATCGACGCAGCGAAAGAGGGAATTGCATGAACCTGACGCTCTGGATCCAGAGCCAATTCTCGAGGACTCTAGGACTATTCCTCCTGCGCCAACCGTGGATAAGACGTACACCTCTGTTCGAGAAGAAAAGTCTCCGTATTTGGATTATCCGTTCACCCTGTTCGCCGGTCCTCTAATTAGGGCGTTGAAGCCACACTTCGATACTGAAATTGATGATGCTGATTATCTGGAGGAAGACCTCACCAGCTATGGGTTCGAATTGGGGGCCGCATGGCTGCCGGATCCGCACATCATGTTGCGGATCAGTGGACAAGCAACCTTCACGGTCGATGAACCGGCTACAAGATTCTATGCTCCAGCCGCTGGTACCGATTCTAGCTCTGCCGCCAACCTGACGGAAGTAATCGCCCGAGCTGATAAGCTGTCGGTGCTTTCATTGGTATTTGAGGCGAGTTTTGGCGTCCGATTCTGGAGACTACTCCTGCGCACCGGCGGTGGACTGCAAGTTGACAGTCTGCTGGGCACTGTTTCGCAAAACTCATTTGTCCCGGGGGCAAATGGTGAACACATAGACAGCTCGGTACAACCGGCTCCGGTTACATTCCTGGCACGCCTTTCCGCTAACGTAGCCTTGGAAACAGATACTCGCTTCAGGCCATACGTAGGGACTTTCATGCTGTTGCCTCGGCGCACTGGTCTTGACTGGGGTATTCTCACGGGGCTTGAAGTCGGCCTTGGGCAAACAACTCAGGACTATCGAAACTAGTCCTCACACGACAATAGCACCCATCGTACTTCTGAAGTGAAGCCACCAACTAGACGCGCAGGGTGACACCGGCGCGGTAGGCTGTAACCTAGCAGTGAAACCACTTTCGGTGATTCCCACCCCGATTCTCACCAACGTCTCCCGGAATTGAACTCGCACGGGTATGGACTTAGCTAAGGGGGACGTCAGAGAGAATAGACTTGGGGAAGTGTGGCTTTATCGGCACTGCAAGGAGCTCGCAGTGGCTCCGACAATCCCATCGGTGGCCGCCGAAAGCCCGTACCAGACAGAATCTCGGTAGGGCGAAAGCAAGAAAGGAGAGCGCTGGACGGCGGACAGTGGGTGAGATACTATTCTGGTACGGATTCCTGGTAAATAGTTCGTAGGGGTCAACCAAATCCGTCGCCGAGAAGTTGCAGACTTTTCTGGGCGAAGCAGGGGACAGAATACACAAGGGAACTCCGGGGAGCGGTTCATGGTAGGTCGCCATCCAGAGCACAGACAGAGGACCCGCGCCCATGTCCTTCGCCTTGTTGCAGGCACTCTTTTGCTGGTGAATATTGGAGCGGGCTGCATCCCCCACTATAAGGACTTTGTCGGCGTGAAAGAGACGGATGACAATGGCCAAATTGCAGATGCGCCTTTTAATGTGCGCAGGGATGATGCCAGGCCGAATTCTGAGAAACTCGACGCAACTTCCGACCTAGTTGCTCGGGCGGAGCTTCTCATTCCCGAACAGGGTCAGTTCTTTTGGCCATGTACATTCAACGAGGAGTGCGTCAGCGGCCTGTGTGTCGTCACGAATGAAGGCGGTCGATGTACGATGCTCTGTAATACTGTGGCCTGCCCTACGGGGTGGATATGTGTGGAGGAGCGCGATATGAACTTCATTTGCGTCCCCAGCCACCTGACCCTGTGCAACCCGTGCTCGACCGACGACGACTGTATCATGCCGGGGTGGTGGCAGAACGAATTCCTGGCCCTGTGCCTGGAGCACCCCAACGGAGCTGGCAGTTTCTGCGGTACGGATTGTGCCGGCGGTCAGCTCCCATGTCCAGCCGGCTATTCTTGCGAGTTGATGCAGCTCCGGGGTGAGACAATCCAGCAGTGCATGCCTGAGAACGGAACATGCGAATGCTCCTTCCTGGCAATCCAAGAATCCATATCCACCTCTTGTTTCAACATGAACGAGTTCGGCAAATGCGAGGGTACAAGGTCTTGCACGGCGGGGGGCCTGTCCGAGTGCTCTGCACCGACGCCCGAGCAAGAGAAATGCAACGACGTCGACGACGATTGCGACAACAACGTGGACGAAGGCTGCGATGACGACCACGACGGATTCTGCGACTTCGACATGACTACCATCGGAGTGCCGATTTCGTGCGGCAATGGCGGTGGCGACTGCAATGACGGTGACGCATCGGTCTTTCCCGGAGCCAGCGAGCAGTGCGACAAGAAGGACAACGACTGCGACGGGGTAATCGACAACGGCCTGTGCAACGACGGGAATCCATGTACCGACGATCTGTGCGATCCAGAAGAAGGATGCTCGCATCCACGCAATGCTGCTCCGTGCGACGACGGAAACGCTTGCACGGAGAACGACCACTGCTTCGAAGGGACATGCCAGGGTGCGCCCAAAAGTTGCGACGACGGCAATCCTTGTAACGACGACTCGTGCAATCCCGTTGCGGAGGGAGGGTGCATCTGGGTCAATAACACCAACCCGTGCGACGATGACGGAAATCCGTGCTCAACTGACGTATGCGAGAATGGTGCCTGCCAGCACAAACTGGCCACCGGCATCCCTTGTGATGACGGCAATCCCTGCACCGATGGCGACAGTTGCAAGTCGGGCCAGTGCGTCTCTGGCCCGCCCAAGAACTGCGACGACGAAGAACCGTGCACGGCCGATTCATGCGATCCCGCAAAGGGGTGCACCAACGCAGCTCTTACGGGGAACGCTTGTACTTATGGTTTCGTTGCATGCGATTTGGAGGGCACATGCGGCTCAAAAGGTTGTGTACCCCAGTCTAACTGCCAGTGTCCCAATTGTACCCATTGTATATGCTGCGGATTATTTCAACTGTGCTGCGATGGAGCGTGTGACGGCTCTTGAGAACTGTCGCTTTGGACCCGTTGGGGCTGAGGGCTGGTGTAGTACCTGTAGGTTTGGCCCACCTGTTTCTCCCCGTTTCCTTTGGGAGTGGCTCAATCTCCAAACCGCTAGCCTGTCTCCAGCCCCCCTCATCGCACGCAGTGTGCGGGTTTCCGGCTTTCCCGCCCCGATTCTCGCCAACGTCTCCCTTAATTGAAACCATAGGGGCAGGGGTTCATACTGGCGACCAGCGAGAAGTTGGCTGGGAGGGTGCGGGGCATTGCGGCCTTGGAGACTGTGACGGTGCGGTCTTCCAGGGCCTGGCGGAGTGCCTCCACCACTGCTCGTGGAAACTCAAGGAGTTGGTCCAGGAAGAGGACACCTTGGTGGGCGGATTGTGCCGGTTTGGGGAGACGCCGCGAACTACCAGACCTTGAGTTCCTCGGCATTGACCCGGCCTTCCCAGGATTCCTTCACCAGGAAATCAAGGGGGTTGGACATTTCGTAGTCGAGCCACCGACCGTTCATGACGTTCTCGATGCGCGCTATCGGATGGGGCTCAAGGTAGTTGGGCAACCAATTGGCGACCGGCAGGGAACGCTTCAGGCGTCCATCGGAGATATCTGGGGCTTCTCGCGCTAGAAGTGCTTCTTCAATTCTCTTGCGTCTCTCCACCGTCTCCTGGGAAAGGTAGGGAGTGACCGCGCCATTGAAGAGCTCGGCCGCTCTTCTTCCCTCATTCACAATGGCCTGATCCCGGACTACCTGTTCCAGGGAACTGCGGGGAAACTTCACTCTTCCCATTCCGGACGCGGCCACAAAGAGGACCACGGACAAGAGGCTGACAAATACCAGGCGGTGTATCTGATTTCTCCTTATTGCCAACCAGTCAAGACCAACAGTGAGGCAGACCAGAATGGGAAGTAGCGCCACGACAATGAGCCGCAATTGGTCCTCCACCATGCCTGTCATTAGCGCCACCACCAGATAGCTGGGTAAGCCGAATAGCAAGACAGTGACCAAAGTCCTACGATGGAGAACTCGCAGGCGCCAGACGCCTGCCAGGGCGATTCCCAGTAGGAGCACGCCAAAGGTATCGATGACGTGCAGGGGGAAAGTAAGGAAGGCTGGGTAGATGGTCCCTGCCTGCGTGAAGATGGGCCAGGAGAAGGGGAAGCCAAGAGAGTAATGCGTCCGCAGGACGAAGAGCCCCATGTCGTAGGTGTATACAGTTTGGTAGTGGGTCGCATCATACCAGCCGATAGTCACTAGCCAGATGGTGGCCACGGCCAATCCGGTGCCAGCCGCGACGGCGGCGGCTCGCCAATCGCGTTTCTTGCCCGTGAGGTAATGGAACGCGATGGGGATAATATAGAGTGCGGGCAGAAGCTGTAGTCCCAAGCCCGTCGTCCAACCCGCCAACAGTCCGATGGCCCAGGGCGGCAAAAGACGTCGTTCAAGGGCAAGGAAGGCTAGGGCTCCCCACGCCAGCGCCAGGACGTTCCTGTCGGCTTCCTGGATCATCACCGTGAACGGATTGAGGGCGAAGACAACGAGTCCCACAAAGCCTCCAGCTCGACGTCCCGTCAAATGTCGTCCCAGAGAGAAGCCCACAACCGCCAGCAGCAACGCATTGGCGATTCGCAACCAACGTAGCCCGGACATGCCACAAAGTAGGGTGAAGAGAGACGACAGCGCAACGTTGCCACGCATCACCCCGTCCCAGGAAGTGCCGGCAGGTGGCATCTGACTGGTCAGCGTGGGCGATGGAATGCCCAGATACTGGAAGGTCCCCTGGCGGAAGCAATTGCCGGCCGCGCTGCGGACCCAGGTGAAGAGGGTTGACAGATAGAGGCTGGGGTCGTAGGTCAGGAATGTGATCAAGACAACGAGGCCCAGCGCAGCCCAGAGCCACCGATCGTGCAATATTCGTGTGGGGCGATGTCCCTTTTTGGCAGCTACTCCGGCAGCGATACTAACGAGTAGGGCCGGGATTATCAGAAATGGCCAGACGAGGGTATTGCCTGTTGCCAGAATGATCAGGTAGGCCCCCAGGGGAGCTGCTACCAGTCCCAGTCCAAGGGTGAGTGCGAGAAACTCTGCCAGATGGACTTCCTTGTGGCGCGTTGCGACGGTTGCCAACAAGGCGCCTGGGAGCAGGATGACAAGCGAGAATGCGACGATCGCCAGGGGCCCCCAGAGAGGGCAGAAGCCGTTCAACATGAAATGCTCCAGACGCAGAAGACCAATACTGCGAGTAACATTCTATCACGGTGAGAATGAGGTTGCCAACGCTGTAGCGCCCGAAGGAGGGTATCCCTGATCCTCAGGCACGCGAGGGTATCCGAGGACACTGCTGATGGACGATGGTGGCAATGTAGAAGTATCTCACTCTTATGGTGGAGAGTCTGATGCCGCGCTCTTTCTCAGGCATGCCCGTTGGGTTTTCGCGCAGAGTTCATCAAGATTGTGGAGAAGGCTGATCTGCTGACCCCGTCTAAGCAGTAGCTCCAGACTCACTCCCGCAGTACCCGATAGAGGCGACTGCCTTCTTCGGACACCGGGCCAATGGGCCCTCCGAACCAACTGTCCAGCAACTCTGCCCCCTCTTCCAATTGCCTCCCAACCCGAGCATTTGGGCCCAGGAAGAGAACCCACTCGATACCCAGAGATGTGAGCCTGGTGCGGCAACTCTCACCATCTGAGATGTAGTGCGTATCAACTGCTGGGAAAGGGCCTGGAAGCTTACGGAATGGCTCTGATGCACATTCCTCTGGCACCTTGAATCGAAGCGGCTTGGAGAGATGGAATTGCCAGAGGTACCCGCTAACCCGCTCGTCGCGCTGTCGAAGAGCGTGCCAATCGATGTCAGGTAGGACGAGCACTCCCCCATCGCTTGCCTGGCCGGCCAGAGTCTGCCCCGCAGCGGGTGGAATCCAATTGACGATGGGGCAGGGGTAGCGCAACGGGGAGCCGAAGGCAACGTCCCCCAGCAGAACCAACATCACTCCCATTGTGAGCCAGGGGCGCAGACGACCGCTCACCCGCCGGGCAATGGTGGGCCAGGCCATGGCTATAAGTAGCGCAATGGCCAACATAACGCTCAGATGGACTCGATAGATCGCACCCATGGCATTTGCACCGGGCAAATAACCAAGAAACCCAAAAGGCCCAGGAATGGGCCGGCCGGCAAGACAAACAGGGAGCCCTCCCCAGTGCACAAAGGGCCCCAATGCAAGGGCCAGACCAATACCGATAGTCCAATAGAGGGGGCTGGCGCGCCGGCGCCTCAACCCCCATATAGCTAGCACGAGCAGCGGCACCAGGAGGCCAACGTAGGGCACGTGATGAGCGTTGTAGTCATCCGAATCCACCGACCCGTCGTAGAGGAATCCAGGTTTGACGAGGGCTACTGGGTCAAGCCATTCCTCCGAAACCAGCGCGCTGTCGAAGGTATTGGCAACGTGACTGCACAAGCCCTTCTCCAGCGTCAGGTCTGGACCCATGGCTGGCTCGAACACTGTCTCCGCTGGCTTTCCCGACAGTTGCAACTGAAAGTAACTCACCGGCCCGGCTATCGCCACCAGGCAGACTGCCGCGGCGAGGCCCAATCGCCGCCAACGGACGCGGGAGGTTTCGCCTTGGGAGATCAGAAAGTGAATGGTCCACGCAACGAGCACGGGGACTCCTTCAAAGAGACGATAAGGACTTTCCAGCACCGCCAGCGCAACAACAACTCCGAAGAATGCAGCCGACCGCCAGTCCGGCCTCCTCAGCAAGCCATCATAAGAGAGCAAAATGAGGGGGAGCCAGAATACGAACATCGCATAGACGTGCCCGTTGGCAAGGGAACTGATGGCATAGGTGGAAAAACCGTAGATAGCACCGGCCAAGAGACTTCCACCACGGGATCCACTACATCTCCATGCGAGTAGGAACATGGTGAATCCGCCCGCGGCAAGGAAGAGTACCGTCGCGGAATTGACTGCTGGAATGGTATCCATGAAGAGCCTGAAGGGCAGACCCGCAATCATGAAAGGCCACCCCACAAAGACCAACAGGCCGGGTTCAGGATAAGAGAGCAGCGCGGTTTTCAATGGCGGCCAGTGACCGGACAAGAAAGAGTCCCAGACAAACTGCATCTGCCAAATCAGGGCGCTGCCGAATGGTGGGCCGACATAGGCAGTGGTCCAGTGTGGCCACAAGGAGACGAGGGCCAGTGCACCAATGGCCAAATAGAGCACAGCCGCAGCCAGGATGGTGCGCCAGGGCGGCAGCGCCGAGGTCACATCTGAGCCGCGCAAGTACAAAACGCCGAAGGTGCTCCGGGAGGATGTCCATCCCCCTTCTTCCATAATAGATTCCTTCACTTTTCCGAACAGATTTACTGGGGCAAAGTATGGCGAAACGGTACATCACTGTCAACGACTAGGGACTCTAAAGAGCTTGCTCCCTTCGTCGGATTTCGGTCCAACGGCAGGACCGAACCAGTTGATGAGCAATTCAGTGGCCGCCTCCAATCGTCCTGCCTGCGTTGCGTTAGGCCCGATGAAGAGCACCCAGGCGATACCAAGTGAGTGCAACTCCTCGATGCAAGCTGCGCGTGAGCCCGTGCCGGTGTACGGCAGCGGGTCGAGGGGACCGGCGGGGCGTCTGAGCGGGTGTGCGGCGCAGCTATCGGGAATGCGAAAGCGGATAGGCTTGCGGGCGTGATATTGCCACCCGTAGCCACACAGCCGCTCATCACCGCGCTTGAGGAACGATTCAAATATGTCTGGCACCACCAACACACCTTCTCGTCCCGGCTGGGCCGCCAGCGTAGTGGCCGCCGCCGGAGGGGTCCAATCGACGATGGGCACCGGGAAACGTAGCGGTGACCCGAAGGCAACATCAGCCAAAAGGACCAAGCCCGCAAGTGCTGTAGCCCAGGCCTGCTTGCGCGCAGGGAATCGGGCAATTATTAGCCGCCACGCCAGTGCAATCATGAGCAATACAGCCCCGATGATTGACAGGTAGAACCGGTAGTAAGCCCCCATAGATATCGTCGATGGAATGAGGTTGACGAAAGCCATAGGCCCGGGCAGCGGTCTACCCCCTACGCAAACCGCGCTCCCTCCCCAATGCAGCGCCGGCCCAATGGCCATGGCCCCTCCGAGGACAATGGCCCATAGAAGCAGCCGTCGACGGGAGGGCGAAAGACAGATGAAGGCGAAGATTCCCAGGGGCAATAGCAGACCAAGGTATTGGATATGATGAGCGTTGTAGACGTCCTCGTCTACAGAGTCATCATAGAGAAAACCGGGCCTCACCAGGGCCACCGGGTCGAGCCAGCCCTCCGCAATCAGTCCCCCATCGATGGCACTCTCAAGGACCGGGTGGCTATCGGGGTCGCAGGTGACAATCAACTGGTGCATAGGCGAGAAAAGACTTTCGCTGGTATCATCCAATTGCATACGAAAATAGGCGAGGGGACCAGCCAGCGCAATCAGACAGACCAGTGCTGCGACTACCACGCTTCCTGTGCGCACCTTCCATGAATCAAAATGCGCAGTAAGAAAGTGAATTGTGAGGGCCACTAGAAAGGGGGAAGCCTCCACCAGCCGATAGGGACTTTCCAAGGTGGACACTAGCACAACCAGCCCGAAGAGTGCCCCTGTGCGGATACTCCTTCGTCTCAGGAAAGCGTCGTAGGAGAGCACGAGGAGGGGTAACCAGAGAACGAACATAGAGTAAACATGGCCGTTGGTTACGGAGGTGAGTGCGTAGGTCGAGAATCCGTACAGCGCACCCACCAGTAAGCTTGCCCAGCGTGACCCGCAGCAACGCCAGGCCAGGAGAAACATGGTGAAACCACCCGCCGCAAGGAAGAACAGCAAAGCGCAATTCACCGCGGCAATCGTTGGCATTACGAGCCGAAAGAGGAAGCCAAAGACCATGAAGGGCCAACCGACATAGATGACCGCCGCATCGGCCGGATATGTCAACAGGTCTGTGGTGACGGAGGGCAACTCGCCGGCCAGCAGCGAGAGCCAGACCTGCCGCATCTGCCAAATCTGACTACTACCGAAGGTGGGCCCCACATAGGCCGTTGACCAGGAACCAAAGAGGGGTGCCAACACCACACACGCCAAACCTAGATAGAGCAGAGCCGCCCAAAGCGAATCTAACGGAGAGGGCCACCTCGAGGCAGATATCGAGCCTCGCAAGTGCTCGATTCCGAATGTGGTGCGGGCGGAACTTGCCGATTTCGACGGCATGACAGACCTCGGGATTTGCAATAGCGACTGGACGCCATTCTAGGAGGATGGAACACATAATGTCAACGGCGCCCCGGGCCCGAAGGAGCCCTCATCGCTTTCAGGCCCTTTCTCTGATCCGGGCTCGATCTGATTGACTTTGTACCCCCCGTTCTGCGCTGAGTGTGTCGTTCTGA
>CAZFVN010000167.1:0-11006 GCA_964522395.1 uncultured Myxococcales bacterium | reverse complement strand
CCCCTCGGACTGCGACTTGACGTCGGTCCCGAGGCGTGCCCCTCCACGCTCCCTCGGTCGGTCAGTGCTCCGTCGTTTTGGGTGAGCTTGCATAGCGAGAGCCCTAACTCCCTAGCCGACTTTCTCACGAGAACGCTACTTGACAGTCCCGGCATACCTATTACCTTGTGGTTGCGTTTCAGTCCGGTGGCCGCGGAGGCCGCCTCGCAAGCGGATATGAGCAACGATTAAGTTGAGGTGATAAAATGGGAAAGATCATCGGAATCGACCTTGGAACCACCAACTCCTGCGTAGCTGTCATGGAAGGGAAGGAACCTCGCGTTATAGAGAATGAAGAGGGTACTCGGACGACGCCTTCCGTCGTCGGCTTTGACGACAAGGGTGAGGTTCTGGTGGGACAGATTGCCAAGCGGCAGTCCATCACCAACCCGGTAAATACCGTCTATTCCATCAAGCGCTTTACGGGGCGTCGATTTGGTGAAGTTGCCGAAGAGATCAAGATGGTCCCCTACGAGGTTATTGAGAGTGGCAATGGTGATGCTGCTGTGGATGTTCGCGGCAAGCAGTTCTCACCGCCGGAGATTTCTGCTCGAGTGTTGCAGAAGCTGAAACGCGCTGCAGAGAACTACCTTGGGGAAGAGGTGACGGAAGCAGTTATTACCGTTCCCGCTTACTTCAATGATTCCCAGCGTCAGGCGACGAAAGATGCCGGGCGTATAGCCGGCCTCGAGGTCAAGCGCATTATCAATGAGCCAACGGCCGCGGCGCTGGCCTACGGTTTGGACAAGAAGAGCAATGAGACAATCGCGGTCTATGACTTTGGCGGCGGAACCTTCGATATCTCAATTCTCGAAGTGGGTGACAATGTGGTGGAGGTTATCGCCACCAACGGTGACACGCACCTGGGCGGAGACAATGTTGACCAGCGGGTAATCGATTGGCTGGCAGAGGAATTCAAGGCCGATACCGGACTCGATATCTCCGAAGATCGCATGGTGTTGCAGCGCCTGAAAGAAGCTGCAGAGAAGGCCAAGATTGAGCTCTCTTCGACCATGGAAACCGAGGTCAACCTGCCCTTCCTCACGGCCGATGCTTCCGGTCCTAAGCACCTCGTGCGGAAGGTCAGTCGCAGCAAACTTGAGCAACTCGTTGAAGACCTCGTTGACCGCAGCTTTGAGCCGGTGCGGCGAGCGCTCGCCGATGCGGGCAAGCGCCCGGACGACATCGATGAAGTGATTCTAGTGGGTGGGTCCACTCGTACACCCATGGTTCAGAAGAAGGTCGAGGAGTTCTTCGGTAAGCCTCCGCACAAGGGTGTCAATCCTGACGAAGTTGTGGCCATGGGAGCCGCGGTGCAGGGCGCAGTCCTGGCCGGCGAGGTCAAGGACATCCTGTTGTTGGATGTTTCGCCCCTTTCCCTTGGTATCGAGACCCTGGGCGGTGTCATGACCAAGCTGATTACTCGTAACACCACCATCCCCTGTACCAAGTCTGAGATCTTCTCGACCGCGGCTGATAATCAGACGAGCGTTGAGATTCATGTACTCCAGGGTGAACGGGAAATGGCGCCCCACAACCGGACTCTGGGCAAGTTCATCCTCGATGGCCTTCCCCCAGCGCCCCGCGGGATTCCTCAGGTAGAGGTAGCTTTCGACATTGATGCAAACGGGATCCTCTCGGTTTCGGCGGCAGACAAGGCGACAGGTAAGAAGCAGGCCATTACGATCAAGGCCTCGAGCGGCCTTTCCGAAGATGAAATCGATAGCATGGTGAATGATGCCGAGGCCAATGAGGCCGATGATAAGAAGCGCCGCGAGACGGTGGAACTTCGGAACCAGGCTGACTCTATGCTCTACCAGGTCGAGAAGAACCTTGTTGAGCACAAGGACAAGCTCTCACCCGAGGACCAGACGCGCCTTGAGGCGGCGATGGAAGAGCTTCGGGAAGCGCTCAAGACAGAAGATCATGAGCGCATCAAGAAGGCTAATGAAGAGATGGTCCAGGCATCGCATCGTCTTGCCGAAATGATGTACCAGCAGGCCGGGGCTGACGGTGCCCCGGGCGGAGAGGCTCCTCCCGGAGCTGGCGGTCCGCCTCCCGGAGCCACTGGTTCTGCTCCTGCCGAAGATGTCATCGACGCGGACTTCGAAGAAGTCTAGCCACCTCCACGCTCCCTTCGGCCTTCGGTCGCTTTGCTTCCGGGTAGTTCTCTGGCTTCTGCTCACGCTGGCATACGCGCAAATTGAACCGCTCAGTTCTTCGTCGCGCTACTTCGCTTCAGCCAAAGGCCTCCCCTCCACGCTCCCTTCGGCCTTTGCTTGGAGGTGAAGCCCCCCTTGGAAATCTACGCGTTCGATCACAAGTTGAATTGGGCCCGGTGGGGAGATTCATGGATTGGCGAGAACCACAATTTCAACTTGTTCTTGATGCTCTGTTTGAGGGTGCCTACGTCTTGGATGATGAGCGGCGGATCGTGGCTTGGAACAGTGCCGCAGAGAAGATCACCGGCATCGCCGCTGCCGATATCGTAGGAAAATACTGCCAGGAAGGGGCGCTCGAGCACGTCGATGAGGGTGGCTGTTTGCTCTGTCACGATCGTTGTGCGGTTACGGACGCAATAATCTCCGGTGAGCGTCGCGAGAGCCAGGCTTATCTGCGCCATGCGGAGGGCCATCGTGTGCCGGTGCGTATTCGCGCCCAGCCCCTGCGCAACAATGGGACTGTGTCAGGGGTGCTGGAGACTTTCACCCTCTCCTTGCCGCCCAGTGCATTGGAGGAGCGCCTGGAGGAGCTTGAACGGCTTGCTCGGGCAGATGACCTCACCGGGATTGCTAACCGGCGCTATCTTGAGGAGTCGCTGGACGGGCGACTTGATGAGGCGCGTCGATATGGTTGGCGGTTTGGCGTTCTCTACGCAGACCTCGATGACTTCAAGCAGATCAACGACCGCTATGGTCATATCGTGGGCGACCAGTTTCTGGTTACTGCGGCTCGAACTCTGGTGGCCAACTTGCGGGCCTTTGACGTGGCCGCCCGAATTGGCGGCGAGGAGTTCGTGGCTGTAGTCGTAAACGTTGATCTACAAACCCTTAAAAGTGTTGCCGATCGCTTTCGTCGTCTGCTGCGCAGTTCCTGGCTCGAAGTCGATGACGAGCGGGTCCATGTTACTGCCTCGGTGGGGGTGACGATGGCCCGGGCAGAGGATACGCGCCAGGCCCTCCTTAATCGTGCCGACATGTTGATGTACCGAAGTAAGGATGGTGGCAAGGACCGGGTCACCATCGGGTAGTCTTTTCGTTGTTTCAACGATCGTTCTTATATACAATACGCTCGCACTACGCAGGAAGCAGGTGACTGATGCCGGAGGCTACTCATGGGAACCGCGTGGCGAGAGCAATCTATTCGTGGGCTGGCATTTCTGCTGGCCGTAGGGTTGGCTGGATGTGGCGCCAAAGGGACTTCGAATCCGTCCATTATCGGGACGGGAGATATTTCGGTCTCGACTGACGACATCGTTTCCGGTCCTGACCTGGACCAACCGCCTGACGTGCCGACAGAAGCCTGCAGCACCGACAAGCAGTGCGGAGATTACTACTGCGAAGTTGGCACCAGCACTTGCGTTGAGTGCCTCATTAACGCCCACTGCCCCCCGGGGTACCGCTGCGAGGAGAATAGCTGTATTCCCAAAGAAGGCGGGTGCAACTCAGATGCTGAATGCACCGTGGCTGGACTGATTTGCGACGAGGAAGTTGGGGAGTGCGTGGAGTGTGTAGGGTCTGCCGATTGTCCCACCGGACAGTACTGTCTCCAGGGCAAGTGTCTGGACTGGCTCTGTACTCCCGATGCTCGCTGGTGCAAGGGCACCATTGCTACCCTTTGCAACGAAGATGGGTCGGCCATCGCAGTGGAGGAGGAGTGCGACGATCAGAGCGATTGCACCATTGGTGATGCTTGCATCAATGGCGAGTGCGCCCTGGGCAAGAAGAAGGATTGTGACGACAAGAACATCTGCACGATTGACGACTGCGACGATGAAACCGGGTGCTTCTATCAGAACGACGAAGGTGATTGCGACGATGGCACAGACTGCACCGAAGGTGACCACTGTGAGCAAGGCTTGTGCGTTCCAGGTGAACTGGTCTGCGCTTGCGTCAACGATGGGGGTTGTTTCGACCTCAACGACGATGATTTGTGCAACGGCTCACTTCACTGCGTTGACGGCAAGTGCATTATCGATCCCCAGACCAAGGTGGCTTGCGAGGAGTCGGATGATCCCTGTCTGGCATTCCTTTGTGACGGCGCCACGGGCGAGTGCTACGAGGATGCTGCGGGAGACGGTGAAGCTTGCGACGACGAGAATGCTTGTACTGTCGAAGATGTTTGTGAAGGAGGCCAATGCGTCGGGTCGTTGGAGGATTGTGATGACGGGAATCCTTGTACGGTAGACAACTGCAGCACCGAGTATGGCTGTCTGCACAACCCGACTGCCGGAGTAGGGTGCGACGACGGCAACAAGTGCACCGACCCTGATACGTGCCTGGACGGAATCTGCATCGGGCAGGCTATCGATTGTGAAGATGGCAATCCCTGCACGGAGCATAGCTGCCTACCAGCATCGGGATGCAAGTCAGCGGAGTTGTCAGGCCCCTGCGAAGATGGCGATTTATGTACGACCGGTGATGAGTGTATCAATGCGGTGTGCAAAGGAGTGGTCCTGGTTTGCGAAGCGGACGAGAACCCTTGCACCAACGATTTCTGTGACCCGGGAGCCGGCTGTGTTCATCAGCCCAACGATTTGCCCTGCGACGATGCCAATGCTTGTACGCTGGCTGATCATTGCGTCGCCGGGGAGTGCGTTCCTGGGGAATTGCTCTACGAGTGTGATGACGAGAATCCATGCACTACCGATAGCTGCAACGCGGATACCGGGGCATGTATCTACACTGACAATGCGCAACCTTGTGACGACGGAGACCCGTGCACTGACGGTGACCAATGTGCCAATTCCATTTGCGTAGCTGGGGAGCTCAAGGAGTGTGACGACGATAACGGCTGCACTGAGGACCTTTGCAACCAATTAGGTCAGTGCAAGAATACGCCGATCAACGTCCCTTGCGAAGATGGCAATGCCTGCACTGTAAATGACCAGTGTGTGGTGGGGGCTTGTCAGCCCGGTCAGCCTCTCAAATGCAATGACCAGAATAGCTGTACAGACGACTCGTGCGATCCAGTAGTTGGATGCGTCTATGCTGCCAACGAGGCGACTTGTTCCGACAACGATGCCTGTACCCTCGGCGATGGTTGTGTGGACGGAGAGTGTGTTGGCGGCGATACTCTTGAATGTGACGACAGCAACGGCTGCACGAAGGATTCCTGCGACCCGGGCGGGGGCTGCGTAAATTTGCCTACCAGTGACCCATGCGACGATGGCAACGCCTGCACCGACGGGGACTACTGTGCGGCGGGTATCTGTATCGCCGGTTCTGCTCTCTCCTGCGACGACGAGAACGAGTGCACCGATGATTCTTGTGCTCCCGATAGCGGCTGCCTACATGCTCCCAACGCCGAGTCCTGCGAGGATGGCGACCCCTGCACCTTTGGCGACCAATGTAGCGGGGGCCAGTGTGCGGCTGGGGACCTCAACGATTGTAATGACGACAACGTTTGCACGGACGACGTGTGCAACTTCGATACCTGCCTCCATCCGGCCAAGGGAGGTCTTTGCGATGACAGTGACCCTTGCACCACCGGTGACAGTTGTAGTGGTGGTCTCTGTGCGGGACAGGGCGTACCCAACTGCGGTTGCGGGAGCCTTGGGCTCGACGGGCAGAGCGGCTACGGTGAGGTCCCACCATCGGCGGGACTCGAATTGCCAGTGACCTTCACCATCGAGACCTGGTTCAAGCAGACTCCTGTGGCGCTGGATGCTGGGGCACGAACATTGCTTTGCCAGTGGCGGAGTCCGACTTCAAATGGGCGCGTCTTCTGTCTCCAGGTCCAGGGAGCCAATGATCTGGTCTTCACGGTTCACGGGTCGACCCCCGACGGTAACCAGAACTTTGGTGTGACGGCAGAGAAGGTACCCCTCGATGGTGGGTGGCACCATGTGGCAGCGGTCTATGATTCTTCGCAACTCCGTCTCTATCTTGACGGTGAGTTGATCGACAGCAACTCGGCTGTTTTCCAGCCCTCGAAATCAAGTGTTCCGCTATTCATCGGGGCGCGCTATGACAACAATGCGGGGACCATGAATCGCTTCTTCAACGGTCTCCTGGACGAGGTCCGCATTTCCAAGGCGGCTCTCTACTCCGGCGAAAGTTTCGTGCCGGCCACCAGGCTATCAGTACTTAACAACACGATAGGATACTGGGGGGCGGACCAGAACCAGTTCTCCTACCTCTTTGACCTCAGCCAAAGCGCGCTCCACGCGGCTCTAGCAGGAGCAACTTCCTGGTCCTCGGACACCCCTGCTGAAGTTTGCGTGCCCCTAGCCAACCTGCCGCCGACGGCCCCGGGAATCTCCATTACTCCACCCAACCCTGTGGTCTCGGACGATCTCACCTGCGTCATCGATGAAGATTCCGTGGATCTTGAGAGTGACTTCATCACCTACACCTATGCCTGGTACAAGAACGGGGTTCTTCAGCCGGCCTATACCGCGGCAACTCTGCCCGCATCGGCCACTTCGAAATGTCCCGATTGGAATTGCGACGGTTGCCAGACCTGGACCTGTCGCGTGACTCCCGCTGACCCCAAGCCCGGCCCCTACGCCGAGGCCTCGAAGACGGTTGGCGCATCTACCTGCGAAGAGTGCGAAGGGAAGCTTTGGCAGAACCACTGCTATCTCTACGGCACGGGCAAGAGTTGGGGTGATTCCAAGGCTACCTGCGAGGGCTTTGGCGGCTTCCTCGTGACCATCGACTCAGATTCCGAGAACAACTACGTCGACGGTCTTTGTCCCGATACCTGCTGGATCGGTCTCTCTGACATTGCGATGGAGGCTATCTGGACCTGGCACAGCGGCACCCCTTACAACCCGGCCACCGCGAAGTGGCGCTGGGGGCAGCCCAACAACGGCAACTGGTTTGGCCCCGAGGATTGCGGTTTCATGTGCGAGGATTGCGGCTGGAATCAACCGTCCGGCCTGTGGGACGATGGCGGCTGTGACGGGACCCGACCCTACGTCTGCGAAAAGGCTCCGAAGTAGTAATTGACCTGGCGTCAGGCATCAGCCTGATGACGCCAATGGGCAAGAAGCCGCAGGCTACCCGTCTGTCGCTGCTTCCAACTTCTTGATGATGCTAAAGATAAACGTCGCCGAAATAAGGCAGCAGATAACGAAGACCAACCAGACCAGCCAGAGGTCAAAGGCGACCCACATGGAGCTGCCGACAAAGAGTAGCTGATTTCCCAGGGCAGTGGCGCCCAGCCAACCACCTTGCATGAGGCCCTGGAAGCGGGGTGGGGAGACCTTTGACACGAACGAAATGCCCATGGGGCTGAGGAAGAGCTCAGCTACAGTCAATGTGAAGTACGTTCCTACCAGCCAATAGGGGGAGATTCTGTCCGGACTCGGAGCGCCGGCCAGGTCTGCAGGAGAGGTCAAGCCGAAGGAGCCGACCATCAGAACCACAAAACCACAGGCCGCCAGAATCATACCGATACCGATCTTGCGCGGCGTGGATGGCTCCTTACCCCGCTCTCGAAGCCAGGTGAAGAGTCCCACCACGACCGGCGTGAGGAAGACCACGAAGTAGGGGTTGAACTGCTGGAAGATCTCCGGCTGGATGGAGTTGCTGGCCGGGTAGGTGCCGTAGAGCATCCAGGCGAAGGCTCCGCCGCCACCGAGTAAGGCCAGACCGATACCTCGGTGAACGCCCGTAGACGCGGCGCGCACCAGCATTACGGCTCCGACGATCATGGTCGCCACCAGCAGCAGTCCCTTGATGTCGAAAATAAGATAGCTGAGGGGGGCCACCGCTTTGGCAGTGTAGTCCCGTGCCAGATAGGTGAGGGTCAGTCCATTCTGGTGGAAGGACATCCAGAAGAAGATCACAACGAGGAAGACAAGTCCCAGTGCCACCAGCCGCTTCTTCTCTTCTGCCCAGGGCATCTTTGCGACTTCCGAAGCATCGCCGTCACCGCCCGCCGTCTGCCGGTCGGGAAGGTGACTCTTAAAGAGGAAGTAAGTGGCCAGGGAGACCAGCATCGCGACACCGGCAACAGCAAATGCATAGTTGTAGCCCGTTGCGAAAATGTCGATATAGGAATCGGCAAACGCACTGAGGTCGGCAACGTGACCGCCCGAGGCCTTGTCTGCAAGGACTTGCAGGTTGGAAGTGTCAGTCAGAGTTCCGTTCTTGAGCTGCCAGCAAAGTGACGGCAGGTCAGGGTCGTATCCCATGCCTTTGCTGGCCAGGTACCAGTTGCGCATGGACGCTGCCGCGGTGGGTGCGAAGACCGCCCCGATATTGATGCCCATGTAAAAGACGCTGAACGCGGAGTCCCGTAGCGACGAGTACTTCGGGTCATCGTACATCTGGCCGACGAGCGCCTGCAGGTTACCTTTGAAGAGGCCGTTGCCAAACGCGATGGTGAAGAGACCGACCAGGACGAAGGGCAGGGCCATGCCAGGAATGGACATGAGGACATACCCTGCGAACATGACGATAATGCCGGCCATGATAACCATCTTGTACTTCTGCGTGCGGTCAGCAATGAAGCCGCCCATCAGCGCCAGGGCATAAATCGCGAAGTAGAAGACGCTGTAGATGACGCCAGCCTTGTCCGGTGCCAGCCCGAAGCGAGCTTGCAGGAACATGACCAGAATGGCCATCATTGTGTAGAAGCCGAAGCGCTCGCCCATATTGGCGAAGAACGCTACGTACAATCCCCTGGGATGTCCTTTCAACATCGTATAACCCCTCCATTTCAGAACGAATTTCAGGTGAACATAACATAGCGGTATTGTGATTGCATCTCATTATTACTCGCGGGAGATCTTGAAAAAAAGAGGCTGTTGTGGTACAAACCGCACCATTGATTCGGAGGCAGAAACATGGAGAAGCTCACCGTTGAAGTCCCGTCAGAATCCCTATGTATCAGGAATGCGCACTGTCCGGCGGGCCACTCCCTGATGTCCGAGGAGCACCTTCTGGGAGGCGTTCCTTCCGTGAAGTTGTTGGCGGAAACTGGCGACGCGGCAGGAGAGGTCTTCTTGAATGCGCATTATGGCAATTTTGAGATTGAGACCGAGTTGCCGTTGCATGATGGCGAAGTCTATGACATGCGTTGCCCTACATGTGATGTCAGTTTGCGGGCGGAGGAAGAGCGCTGCATCTTCTGCGGTGCCCCCATGTTTGTACTGAATCTTCCCAAGGGCGGGCAGGTACACTCCTGCGCTCGACGGGCTTGTCACAACCACAAGTTGCAGATTGTTGACGTCAGTGCGCAACTGGCGGAACTCTTCGAATTGGACCTCAGACCACGTTTCTAGCCGGCCCGGCCGGGTCAGGAGGATTTGATTGGTCGCTCTATCTCTGTGGACAGGCTTCATGCCGCTCTGGGCGAACCTCCTCTTCGTACTCCCTACAGTGCCAATGGGGCTGACGTTTCAAGTTGAAGCGGGCCTCTTCCTTGGTAGCCGGGGCGTGCAATATGAAGTAGCACAGCAGTTGGGACCCATCGCCATGGAAGCCCGCATTCTAGGTTTGCCTGACGTTGCGGCCACTGAGGTGCTACCCATTCCGCCGGGCACCTTGCGGGTTTGCAAGGAAGAAGACGAGTGTGACGAAGTCCCCATGAAGACCTACCTGATGGAGCACACGGAGGTAACGGTCGCGCAGTTTGCGACCTGCTTGCGCGCCGGAAAATGCAAGCGGAAGGACGTACTTGATTACTCCGAATCAGAATTCTGCAATCTGGGGGCACCGGGTCGGCGTAACCATCCCATCAACTGTGCAAATTACTTCGCAGCCCGTGACTACTGCACTTTTGTCGGCCGGCGTTTGCCGACCCTCCACGAGTGGCAATTTGCTGCCCGTGGAGAAGACCGGCGCAAGTATCCCTGGGGCGACCAGGAGCCCAGTTGTACCTACTCAAATTCACATGGCGAAAAGGGACGGGGTTGTGGCACCAATACGACCTGGGCCGTGGGCAGCCGAGGGGCGGGCAAATCGTCGTTCGGCATGATGGATATGGGCGGCAACGTCATGGAGTGGACCACCACCATCTTTGAGCTCCCTGATGATGACCCCCTGGGCGAGGAGGTCCCGGTAGAAGACAACCCCCGCACCAAGCGTAACCACATGGGCGGCTCCTTCGCGGATGCTCCTCATGTACAGGGCGTTGATTTTCTCTGCTTCGATTCCATGAAGGCGAAGAATATTTCGTTGGGTCTTCGGTGTGCTGATTAGCTGACTGTCCACCCCTATCCACACTCCCCGCACGACCCTCCGCAGCCATCATCGCCGCATTCCTTGTCCGCACAGTCGGGTTGGCAGAGCGGTTCGCACCACGAGTTCTCGGCGCAGAACTCGTCTGGCGCACAGTGTGAGTCGTCGTGGCAGCAGCCATCTATCCATTCGCTGGCGCACGAGTAGGGGCCACTACAGAAATCGCTGGTGCACCAATCGCCGTCGTCGCACATGGCGTCGTTGTCGCAAGGAGACCAGCCGTCGCACGTGCTAGGTGCGGGATTGCAGCTAGGAAACTGCTCCACTCGAGTGCATGGTCAAGGGATCGGTGGTGGGTGGGTCGTGGTTGCCGGTGATGGCGGTACGACGTTGTGTTGTCACCCCCGCTATCGCCGGGGGCCTACCGCACCGGCTGTGCCGGCGCTAACGCCCTCGTTCCCTCGGGCTACCAGTGGCTTGGGATCATTGTGGGGCCGGCAAGAAGCGCGAGGTACAGGTGGTGTAGCTAGAAGGCGAAAGACAATACCCCGTCCCCTGTCATCAACGGCAACGCGCCTCTTCACGCACCACCCAACCTTTCCGCGTCTGCCC
>CAZFVN010000166.1:0-11251 GCA_964522395.1 uncultured Myxococcales bacterium | reverse complement strand
GAGAGTTCGTGTGGCACTGACTTTCTCTCCGGCTAGGCAGCGAGCGTCGACCGCCTCCACGACCCTACCATCCTCTTCGCCGAAAATTTCTGCGGGCTGTTTGCCCAGCAGTTGGTCCCGAGTATGTCCCAGGAGCTGGCACATTGACTTGTTGGCGAAGCTGTACCGCAAGTCAATGTCCTTGCAGAAGATACTGTCGATGGCTGAATCCGCGATGGCACCAAGCAAAGACTCGCTCGCATCCAGGTCTTCCTCTGTAGCTTTTCGGTCGGAAACGTCAAAGAAGAGGACTCGAGTAGAGGCCACTCCGTCAATGGTGAGACGGGACGCAAAACCCTCAACCCAGCGCGGCGACCCGTCGGCGGTCTTGACCCGGTGAGTCACGGGCGGAACGGACTTACCGCCAGCGAGTTGGTCCATTGCGGCCAATACCGCAGGACGGTCTTCGTCCCAGATGATCGCTCTGACCTGGTCCCTGCTGAAAGCCAGCAATTGTTCATTCGAGTATCCGAGAAGTTTCTCTGCCGCCTGATTGGCGTAGATGATCCCACCGCCCTGGTAAAGTAGGAGTCCAACTGGGGCACTCTGCACCAGTTCCAGAGCTGCGGCGGGGGAAAGCACTTCCCCGTTATTCGAGCGTAGAGGCGGGTCCAGCGTTGAAGACATGCAACTGACCTCACATCATCTCAACTGCGGATTGAGCAGCGTGTGTCACGCTGATTGGTGACGCTCCACATAATGTAACAGATGATAGCATTAGATAGCAATGTCTACGACGACGAGGGGGCCGAAGGTGGCGGCAACTGAGGCCTCTCCGGACCTGATCCAGCCGTCGGCTACCTTCTTGAGCCTGACTTCAGCAGGGTCGATTACGAGGAAACGGATTCCTTCGCTCCTCCAACTCTCGATGCCCACTGGAAGAGAGGTGAGAAGTTGCATCCGGCGACTGATACGGTTCTGGGAGTAGCCGTGGCGTGAGACCATGTTGTCTACCCAGGGCTGAGCCAGACCAGCTTGTTGGACATACCCACTCACCTCGGGGAAGCGGCGATAGACGATCTCCTGGGCCTCCTGACGCTGCCGCAGCCAGTTGACGGCTGCCACATCATCTGCCCCCAGCTCCTGCGGAGCTTCGTGGAATAGATTGGTGGGGATGCCGGCCGGCCTGACTGTGAATGTCGCCAGAAACAGAATGCCCGGCAGGATAGAAAGGAAGACTAGAAGTCGGGCGTAGACACGTCGGCGACCGCCTTGCTTGAACAAGTGAAGAATGACCGTGGTAGCGGCAACGGCGAGAGCTACGGCGGTCACGGTGGCGAACTTGGCGATGTCCCACGAGTGTGCGTGGCGCACTAGATTGATTACCGCCAGGCTGCCTCCCAGCAGTAGAACTGCAAGGAGCCGAAGACGCGGCAACGACCAGAGGCCGGCAAGGCCAAGAGGGAGCAAAATGCCGAAGGTCGCAAGGTGCCACGTTACCGTTCCTCCAATGGTGCTGGCGATGCCTGGGTGGAACTGAAGGTCGCCACCGAGGGAATCGGGGGCAGGTGCGAAGACGGCCCCCAACTGACTGGCAATAGCCGCCGCGACCAGGACGGCGGCAGCGGCCCAGAGTCCTTCCCGCCAACGCCAGGTGTTAGCGTCGCGGAAGCTGGCCGCAGCAACCGCCGCACCGACGGAAGCGAAGAGAACGATTTGGGTGAATGATAGCGCAGTCACCGTCAGGCAGAGGGCAACGGCGTGCCATGGAGAAACCAGAGGGCCTCCGGTCCGTTGTAGTAGCAGAATCGGTACGAGCGCAAGGGGGAGGCCAAGCGTCCACGGGTGTTGAAAGAAATAGGAAACCACCGGTGGATTAATGATCGCTCCATCGATTTCGCCGAGTCCCAGCAATTGCCACGGGAGGGGAGCGCCCTCTGGCGCATAGAAGAAAGGAATCCCGCCGCCCAGAAGGACGAGGATTGTCAGGACCCAGCCGCCTTCGGCCGAGCGAAAGATACGTTCGCCCAGGAGCCACAATAAATTGGCCGTATAGGCCCAAAGCCCGAGGGTAACGAGGTCTATCGCCATATCGATCCGCAGGCGGGTCAGCGCTGTGACGGTGGCGCAAAGCAAGTTGAATCCGTAGTGGTAGCGTAGCTCAAACTGGGGAAACGTCAGATGTCGAGGCGGATATACGTTGTTCTGCAATTCCGCAGTGATGGACATGTGGCCGGTGAAGAAGAGCTCGTCGTGGAAGGCCCAGCCCAGCGCGATGGGGGAAATCAGCATCGTCAGTGCCAGTGCCATCGGCCAGCGCCATTTTGAGCCCTCGATGTTGGCCACTGGTTCCGGAGAACTGGCTCCGCCCTCCCTGCCCGACAGCCAAAGGGCCCAACCGGTCAACCCGAGGGTGGCGAGCACCAGCGGCATCGCCAGAAAGAGGGACCCAGTGGTGTATGCGAGACCGTGCATGGGCACCAGCAACGCTGCAATTCCCAGCCCCGGCGCCAGATTTGCCGCCAGATTACGGTCCGCCCCGGCCCGCAACGCAAGGGCTCGCCCCACCCAGAAGAGGCCGGGGACAAAGACCACCAGCGTAATCATCCAGAGCGGCTGTGGGTTCTCGATGCTCATGCCCCTATGACACCACCCGAAGGGGCCAAAGTCAACGGGCGTTCGGCTTGAGGAGATTGCTCATTACCTTGATGGCTGCGGCGGTGGCGGCAACTGGGGATACCCGCGCCCGCAGCGCGAAGAACGAAGCGAGGGATGCCAGCTTGCCGGGGCGCAAGTAAAAGTCCCTTAAGATGTCGTCACGAAGGTGCCGCAAACGTTCCGGGGGGAGATGATCACCTCGTAGGATGGATTTCTTGAGGAAGACGAAGTCATCCCAGTCGGTAGAGAGCAGGCGATCCTCTGCATTGGCTTGCCGCCAAAGCCCTGAACCGGGCAGCGGAGTGGCGAATGAGAGCTGCAGGACATGAGGGTCGAAGTGAAAGAGCCGCTCCCGAGTGCGGGCAACCGTCTCCTCTGTGTCCCCGGGAAAGCCGATGATTGCATAGCCCATAGCGATTATGCCGTGACGTTTCAGCGAAGAGATGGCCCCTTCCAATTGCGCCTCCGTGACTCCCTTGCCAAGCTCCCTCAATCGTCGGTCGTCACCTGCTTCTATGCCCAAACCTACCTGCAGGCAACCAGCCTTTCGCATGAGGGCCACGAGCTCGTCGGCGAGCATATCAACGCGGGTGTTGCAGACCCATCTCATCCGGCGGTGCAGGCCCCGTTCCAGAAGACCCTCACAAACGGCCGCGACGAAGTCTTTGTCCGCGGTAAAAGTGTGATCGATGATGGCCACATAGTCAGTGCCCCACCGACTGTTGCACTCGGAAAACTCCTCTACCACCGCTCCAGGAGCCCTCGTGCGCGTACCACACCCATAGATTAAATGGCTGTCGCAGAAGGTGCATTGCCCGGGACAGCCGCGGGTGGTGCGCAGGGCTGTGACCCGGCGCGCGTAGGGCGACGAATAGAGGTCATTGGGGAGCAGGTCTCGTGCCGGAGTCGGGAGCGAATCGAGGCTCTCCATGAGCTGCCTGTCCGCACTCTCAAACGTTTCGTCCCCGTCCCGCCAGGAGAGACCTTTGACTTGCCCCCACTCGCTCGGTTCTTGCCAGACCTGGAGCCACTCAACCAGGGTCTCTTCTGGCTCGCCACGCACGATCAACGTGAAGCCGGGAAACTCCGCCAGAGTTTCCTCTGGCAGCGCGGTGCCGTGGGAGCCCAATAGAACAACGGGGGCCTTCGTCTGCAGCTCTCTTGCCACCCTTCCAGCAGTCTTAATAGTGTGGGTCGCAGCGTGGAGAACTATGACGTCGGGCGTATAGGCGGCAGCCTGTGCGACCAGAGCAGCTTCGCTTAGCCCAACTACATTGCCGTCGATTATGGCGACCTTCGTGTCAGGTAGTCTCTGCCGTACAAGGGCGGCGCACGACGCCAGCTCCAGAGGGGGCACGACGCTAATGAGCGAGGTGTGCTCCACCCGCTTTTGATAACCTGGTTGCGCAAACAATACCCGCATCTTGAAACCTTCCGGACCCACGGCTCGTACGCCGATGGTCGGCGTTGTAGTCTACCGCCAAATCTGTAATTTGACCAGCAAGGAGGAATTCATGAGCACAGCCCTGACAGTTGCCCTGGCCACCCTGACCTTTGCCGGAGGCCCCTCAAGCAATCAATGGAGGGCTCGGCTTGCGGAGGTTCGTGAGCAACTCCCCAACGACGGTTTCACGATTGTCAGGCAATCTCCCTTTATTGTTGTCGGCGACGAGAAGCCGGAAGCGGTGCGAGCGCGGGCACGGGGTACAGTCAAATGGGCGGTTGACCATCTGAAGGAGCTCTATTTCGATCAAGACCCCGAGGAAGTCCTCGTGATTTGGCTCTTTGCTGACCGGGAGAGCTACCGGACTAATGCCAAGAAGCTTTTTGGCTCCACCCCCGAGACTCCATATGGCTACTATTCGGCACACTTTCGCGCCCTGGTCATGAACATCGCCACAGGTGGTGGCACCCTCGTCCACGAAATCGTCCATCCGTTCATGCGTGCCAACTTCCCAAAGTGCCCAGCGTGGTTCAACGAAGGAATGGGCTCACTCTATGAACAATCTGCCGAACGTGATGGGCGCATAGTAGGGCTTACGAACTGGCGCCTCGCAGGTCTCCAGGAGGCCATCTCGGACGACCTTGTCCCAGCTTTCGCCACGCTCCTCTCCACCACCGAAGACGAGTTCTACAACCATGACCCTGGCACCAACTATGCCCAGGCCCGCTATCTCTGTTACTACTTACAGGAAAAGGGCCTCCTGGTAGACTTCTATAAGGCCTTTCACAAGGCCCACGTCAAGGACCCGACCGGAATCAGGACCCTGAAGAGCATTCTCGCCGAAGATGACCTACTGGAGTTCCAGGAGCGCTGGGAAAAGTGGGTGATGGAGCTCTCCTTCCCAGGTTAGCAAGATTTGGGGCGATCCCTACTGAGTTTGGCGTCGTCGTCGCAGCAAAGCCAGGCATAGCAGCAAGGCGGCAAGTGGCAAGGCGCCGGATGACGCCGGTTCCCTGGTGCTGCAGCCACCCGACTTCTTCTTCGAGGTGGGGGGGCCATCAATGGCATCGGTATCTGTGGCCAGCTCTGAATGTAGTCCATCTCCAGACAATGAAATCTCGCCCATGATGGAATCTTTGCCGCTCTTCGAATCTTTGGCCACAATTCCATCGGTAGTTGGGGGGGCGTCGGTGGGAATCACTCCGTCTGGCTGACTCGGTACATCCGGTTGGACCACTACTTCCGGCAAGACCTCCACGTCTGGCTGGGTTATGACGTCAGGCTCGGTCACTCCATCTGGCTGGACTATGACGTCCCCGTCTACGTCCAGTTCACAAAGATCCTCGGTTGAACAGTGCCAGCCCTCCTCGCACTCACCGCATTTTCCCTTGCAGCCGTCAAAGCCGCACTCCTTGCCTTCGCATTCCGGCACGCAAATCTCTCCGCATACTCCTCCTTCGCAGTCCACCCCCACTTCGCACGTTCCACACACGCCGTTGCAGCCGTCGTCTCCACATTCCTTCCCATCACAGTCGGGCTGGCATGCGCCGACACAAGTTTCATATTCGGCCTGGCAGATCCCAGCCGCGGCGTCGGCCATGCAATCAAAGTCGGTGGCTTCGTCACAAAAGACGGTGTAACATCCCCAGAACTCCCAGAATAGTTCCACCGCGGGCAGATCGCCGGCCCACATGCAATCACCCGCGCAGCTTCCGTCGCCGTAGGGGCAGCCTGATACGCACTCGTAGAGCCAGGCGCAACCATTCTCTCCTTCGAAGCACTGAACCCCCAGGTAGAGGCACTCTCCGTACGTATCGGCCACACATTGCCAGTCCCAGCACGCTTGATAGCCCGATTCTTCGAGGCATGTAATCCAGGCATCTTCAAGCGCGGTGGCTTCAGGTAGTGCGGCTGCATCGCATTGATCGAGACATTCGCTGTCAAAAGAGTCGCACGCCGACTTGCAATCCATCAACTCGGAGCAACCAGTAGAGTCGAGGAAGATGCAGAGCCCTTCAACCTTGTCGCACCAGTTTTCGTCGGCTTCGCAATCGGTGCACGGGCAGGACCCGCAAACGCCGCCACAGCCATCGTCTCCACACTCCTTGCCCTCACAATCGGGTTTGCAGCACGAATTCTCGAGGCAAACCTCACCCTCAATGCAAGCGCAATCGGCGGGACAAACCCCGCACGTTTCGCCAACTCCCCCGTCGCAAACCCCGTCACCACAATTGGAGAGATCCGCACAACCGCCGCAGTCTTCGATGCACTCTGACACGCAAAGGCCGTCCCACGAGTTGCTACAGCAGTAGGAATCCATGCCGCAAACACACGCTTCGCACGAACACCCGCCGCAGCCAGCGAACACCGAGGATTCGCAGCCTGGGCCAGACATGCAGATGCCGTCGACGCAAACGCCGTCGTAGCAGTCGCCGCAATATCCACCGCACCCATCGGAACCGCACATCAACCCTTCACAAGAAGGGGTGCAGCACTCATAGCTATGACAGATCGAATCTCCTTCGCAGAGGCAATCCCCCGGACAATTACCACAGTTCTCGCCCTCCTCTGCTGTGCAAATGTCGTCGCCGCAGTTCTCCAGGAGACCGCAGCCGCCGCAGGAAGCCTCGCAGAAGTAGACGCAAAGATCGTCCCATCCCCATTGGCAGCATTCTGGCCAGATGTCGCACACGCACGCTTCGCAAAGGCAACCTCCGCAGCCAATCTCATTTGTCATAGAGCAGCCATCGTTGGGGCCACATGCTCCTTCATTGCAATATTCGCCCACGGGGCAGGTGCCGCAATCTCCACCGCAGCCGTCGGTACCGCATTCGACCCCCTCGCAGGAGGGCAGGCAGCAGGCACCGCCGAAGCAGACCGCCTCTGCTTCGCAAGGACAGTCGGCCTCGCAGTTAGAGCAGTTCTCACCAACGCTCCCGTCGCATTCGTCGTCGCCACAGTTGGTAAGGTCCGCACATCCGCCGCATGATTGGATGCAGATGTTCACGCACGCCAGATCCCACTCGAACCAGCAACACCAATCGTCAAAGGCGCAGACACATTCCTCGCAAGGGCAGCCCCCGCAACCGACGTCCCATGACGGCTCGCAGCCGGGCCCGGACATGCAAATGCCGTCTATGCAGACGCCGTCGTCGCAGCTCCCACAGGTACCCCAGCAGCCGTCGTCGCCACAGTTCTTGCCGTCGCACTGCGGTTCACAGTTGGACTGGCATTTGACGGTCAGGTCGAAGGCACCAGAATCCCCACCGTAGCCATCCACTATAATGAAATAGGTGGTGCCCCCGATGACGTCCATGGTGAGGGTCGAGTCGGCGTAGTCAATGCACTTTTCCGCGGCGCAGATGTCCTCGGTGATCATCAGGTCCAGGTCCCACAAATAGGACCCCGTATCCATCGTGATTTCGATGAAATCGTCCTCTGCAGCCGTGAAGCTGTAGCCTACTTCAGGGCCGCTCATGTTCCATATAGTGCACGAGTAGTCATCAAGCAGATCGAGATTCTCACTGGTATCCCCCGACACCGTTTCGTTGCAGTGGAGCGCCTGAGCCACCTCGCAGGTGGGTGTCTCAACACACTGTCCCGCCTCCGAGCAGATGAGGTCCGGCGGGCAGTCACCGCAGCTTCCTCCGCACCCATCGTCTCCGCACATCAGCCCGTCGCAGGCGGGCACGCAGCATTCGCCGGAGAAGCAAACTTCGTTCTCTCCACAGAAGCAGTCGCCCCCACAATTGTCGCAGTTCTCGCCAACTCCCGCGTCGCACTCACCGTCGCCGCAATTACTGAGGTCCGCACACCCGCCGCAGAATTGGATACAGATATCAGCACAGGAAGAGTCCCATTCAAACCAGCAACACCATTCGTCCCATTCGCAGACACACTCCTCGCAAGGGCAGCCCCCACAGCCGACGTCCCATGACGGCTCGCATCCAGGTCCCGACATGCAGACTCCGCCCGCGCAGACACCATCACACTCGCCGCAATTGCCGCCGCACCCGTCCGTCCCACACGATTTTCCATCGCAGTCTGGTTCGCATATCTGGCACTCGCCCGCGAAACATTTGAAACCAGACTCACAGGGAGGGTCGCAGGCAACGCACTCATAAGGGTAAGCCCCGCTCGGGTCGGTACCGCCTGCGGTGCCACAGTCGTACCAGTCCGAAGACTCGTCCCAGCCGCAGATGGGAGACTCCAACGCGCAGTCGATGCAGTAGAGCTCTCCGTCATCACACCAGACCGTCCGGCCCAGATCGTCGCAGCATCCTATCAGCCCGACATCACCTATCTGGTCACAATCGGATGCACTTGGTGCCGAGTTACCAACACACTCTTCCGGATAGTCTGCAAGACCGAGGGCTGGGGCCATAAGGACCACCAAGGCAGCCCCCCAAGTGCAAAGTCTCCTCATCGCTTCCTCCTCTCCATCAATCCGGGGGGGCCTCCCAGGACGTCTCTAGCTTGCACCGTTGTACCTTTCATTATGCCTAACACAAAACCGATTAGCAACCAGTCTGGCAGCGCTCTCGCCGTAGCAACATCTCCTTCCGTGTTGGCTCGGCGGACTTCCTTGTTTCATTCATCTCTCCCTGTTACCTTCAAATCGCAGTTTCGTCGGTCCATAACAAGCTGGGTTGGAAATGGCCTTGGAGCAGAGAACCGGTTGGACAGTGCGGCTCCATGAGCGGGTATCGGCCATTGTGCGCAAGATGCTGCTCAGGATTGTTGCCTATCCCCTCTCTACCCTCGTGCTGGTCACGCTGCTTACGGCCGGTGCCGTCTCTCTCGGGGCGCAGCTAGAGATCCGGGCTACTATGGAAGAACTCTTCCCCGAATCGACTCCCCACATCAAACGGCTTAAGGACCTGGAAAAGTGGCTCGGCTACACGAGTCAGGTAAAGCTCATCATAGCTTCACCCGACCCTGACGCCAACCAGCGCTTCGCCGAGGACCTGTGCGAGAAGCTGCGGGGTCATCCCGATATCAAGCGGCTGGAATGTCGCCGCGATGTTTCGTTCTTTCGCACCAATGGTCTGCTCTTTCTGGACCTCGAGGACTTACGCCAGATTCAGGCCGACGTGAAGGCCCGGATCAAGCGGGCAGTGGCCGGTGAGTTCGCCCTTGATGGTCGTGTCGGGGGGGGGCATGAGGTGGCCGAAGACGATGATCTTGACGAGGATTTTGGAGACCAGCCGGACGAGAGTTTCGATAGTGAATCTGAGAGTGCAATCGGGGACGAGCGGGAGGGCGTCGCAGGCGACCCCGGCGCCGGATTCATTACTGAGGACGAGCTGCGAAGTAAGTATGGCAAGTTCAAACTCTCGGAATTCCTAACCAACGAAGAGGGAACGCTAGTCGGAATCAACGTCTTTCCGGCCATCTCGCCAGATGACGTGGGACGCTCGGCAGTCCTCTTCCAAGATCTTGGGAAGATGATTTCGGACCTGGACATGGCCACCTATCACTCGGAAATGAAGTATGCGGTGGATGGTGGCTACCATCGCCGCATCAATGAGATGCGGGCGGTGCAGCGAGACCTCAAGCGAGCTTCGATTCTGGGCGGAATCTTGGTGCTCATTCTCCTGATTCTCTACTTCGGCAAGGTGCGAGCGGTGTTCTTTGTTATCGTTCCCTTGCTGGCCGGCATCGGCTGGACCATGGGGGCCGCCTACCTGTTAGTGGGGTATCTTAATGCCATCACCGCATTCATCATTACAATCCTCTTCGGGCTAGGCGTCGACTTTGCCATCCATGCCGTGAGTCGCTACTTCGAAGAGCGAGCCACGGGAAGGCCGCCAGCCGATGCCGTGGTGGAAGCATTGACCCACCTCGGTCGCCCCATGATGTGGGCCGCGATTACCACTTCAGCCACCTTTCTGAGTCTCTCGTTTCTCGATTTTCGGGGGTTCTCCCAATTCGGTTTGATTGCCGGTATCGGAGTGATTCTCTGCTTCGTGACCCTCTATCTTGTGCTACCTGCCCTGGTTGTGCTGGCCGCCCGTATCAAGGCGGAACCGGTGGGGCGATTTGGCTCTATGGCTGGCGGGATTCCCTGGTTTGCCCGGAGCAGGAAGGGAGCCCTGGGAACTTTGCTCGTTACGTTGGCCGTGGTGGCAGCACTCACCCCCGGGGCGAAGACCACTCACCTCGACCCCGACCTGAGCAAAGTCGAAACACCGATGAACGAATGGAATGAAGCCCTCTGTTGCCGCTACCGGGAGGAGGTTGAGAATCTTTCGTCCGTTCCCATTGTGTTGCAGACCGAGTCCTACCAGGAAGCGGACCGGGTCTACCGCCACCTGAAAGAGAACCTTGGTGGTTTTCGTCGCCTCCAGCAGGTTGAAGCGCTGCCCGGTTTCGTGCCTGAGCAACAAGACGAAAAGCTGCTCATCATTGGTGAGATCCGTCGCTCCATCGTCCGCAAACGGGGGGCCTTAGAGGGTGAAGACGCCGATGCTGCCGATCGCGCCCTTGAGTTTCTCTCACCCCACACCTTTGGGCGGGACGATCTGCCCGAGTGGGTTCGTAGCAAATTCACCGATGCGCATGGGGGGGTAGGGCGGGTAGTCTTTCTATTTGCTGATGTGATCTTGACCAATTCAATGGACATTGGCGATGTCCTGCGAGAGACCGATGTCATTGACGTTGGCGGAAAGAGTTACCCGACGACGGCGAGCTACTACATCGGCTTTGATGTCTTCAATATTGTCTCCACGGAAGGGCCGTGGGCCATGGGAATCGCTGCCATGGCCGTTTTTATTGTGCTCCTCATGGACTTGCGCAGTTTCCGGCGGACCTTCCTGGCGTTTCTGCCGCTGCCACTGGGCATGGCTGCGTTCCTGGGATTGGCATCATATGCGGGCTGGCCCCTCAATGTCTTCAACATGGTAGTGCTGCCCATCTTCTTCGGCATCGGTATCGATACCAGCATTCACCTCGTTCATCGCGGACGCGAGGAAATCCGTCAGGCCACCAGCGAGGGTCGGGAGGCCAACCTCGGCCGCGCAGTTGGCAGCGGTGGTCGCCCTGGCCCTGTTCGCGGCCATGATGTTCGCCGCGACCTTCGGGGCGCTGGTGCCGATCCTGCTCGACCGGTTCCGCGTCGATCCGGCCGTGGCTTCCGGCCCCTTCATCACCATCACCAACGACATCTCC
>CAZFVN010000165.1:0-11277 GCA_964522395.1 uncultured Myxococcales bacterium | reverse complement strand
GCCGCTATGGGCTGGTGGATGGCCAGCGGTGGTAGATGGTTGGTGTTTGCGACGGGTTGGGTGGTGCGACGGTCTGGGTGGTGGTTGTCTTTGACGGGTTTGACGTTATTCGTGCGGTGGCCTAGTCTGATGAACATGTTGCCGGTCAGAAAACTATCCGCAGAATTGCTTGACGCGCTTGAGGCATGCGGCCGCGCCGTGCTCACTGCGCCTACCGGGTCGGGGAAGTCGACGCAGGTGCCCCAGATGTTGTTGGAGGCAGTAGAGGGGCGAATCGTGGTGTTGCAACCGCGGCGGCTGGCGGCGCGATTGTTGGCCCGGAGAGTGGCTGAGGAAGTTGGTAGTGAAGTGGGGGGTCTGGTGGGGTACCAGACCCGTCATGAGCGGCACGTTAGTGGGGCTACGAGGATACTGTTTGTCACCGAAGGGCTCTTTCTGCGCATGATCTGTGGGAAGGATGGGCTGGCGGGGGTTGGGGCGGTGGTGCTGGACGAGTTCCATGAACGCCATCTCGATGGTGATACTGCGTTGGCCTTGACGTTGCACGCGCAGGGGAAGGACGGCGCTGACCTGAAGTTGGTGGTCATGTCGGCCACGATGGACGTTGAGGCCGTTGCTCGCCACATGGATTGCCCGGCCCTAACTACGGACCAGCGAGTCTGGCCCGTGGATATTCGCTATCGAGAGAGCCGCCCGGACGACCGCAGTCACGTGTGGGACATGGCGGCACAGGCGGTGAAACGTACTTTGGGCGAAGAGGGAGAAGGGGACATTTTGGTCTTCATGCCAGGTATCTACGAGATTGAGCGGACCATTGGTGCGTGTCGGGATCTGGTGGGGACCGATGGGGTCGAAGTCATGCCCCTCTACGGCCAGTTGCCGGTGGCTGCCCAGGACCGGGCGGTTACTCCGGGACCGGGCCGCAAAGTGATTGTCGCCACCAACGTTGCTGAGACATCCATCACCATCGAGAGTGTGCGCCACGTGGTGGATAGCGGTCTGGTACGACGGGTGCTGTATGATCCGCGCCGGCAATTCAACATGCTCGCTATGCAACGCATCAGTCAGGCATCGGCGGACCAGCGGGCGGGTCGTGCGGGGCGAGTGGCGGCGGGAAGTTGCCGGCGGCTCTGGTCCATCCATGAGCAGCGTTCCCGGCCGGCCGCAGACTTGCCGGAGGTCCAGCGCCTCGACCTGGCCAATCACCTTCTCATGTTGAAGTCCAGCGGAGTAGGGGAGGTGGCATCGCTGCCCTGGCTGGAGGCACCATCGTCCGAGAAGCTGGCAGCGGCGGAGCGGCTGCTGCAGGAACTGGGGGCATTGGCTGATGGTGAGATTTCGCCCATTGGTGAGCAGATGGCAACTTTGCCAATGCATCCCCGTCTCGCCCGGCTGGTCGCAGAAGGGAAGCGAACGGGGAACCTCGAGCGGGCGGCGCTATGGGGCGCTCTGCTGAGCGATCGGAGCCTCTTTGTCCGGGATGGTGAAGCCCGCTTTGAGGCCCAGACAGATGACCAGAGCACCGACCCGTTTGCACAGGTAGAGCGGGCGCTGGAGGCAGCGCAGGCGGCGAAGTTCAACCCTGCAGTTTGCCAGCGTATGGGCATCAACGCCAATGCTGCTCGACAGGTCCTGAAGACGCGCGACCTTTTCGTGCGAGTGGCCCGCTCATTGCGTGTATCCAAGAGCGCAATGCGGGCCATTGAACATTGTCTGCTGGTGGCATTTCCCGACCAGATATGCGCTCGGCGAAAACCTGGCTCACCGGCCTTTGATATGGCCGGTAGTCGGTCCGCGCAACTGTCGCGTAATGTAACCGACCCTGGGGATTTGTTGGTGGCGGCGGAGATCACCGAGGTGGAGCGACGGGACGGTATGGTGGCGCAGGTCGGGCTTCATATGCCGGTGCAGGTAGAGATGCTCGATGATCTCTTCCCGGGACAAATGGTGAGAACTACTCAGACCATCTGGGATGCGGAACAACGGGCGGTGCGCTGGGAAAAACAGGTGCGGCTGAAGGATCTGGTAATAGCCCGGCAGGAGGTGGTGCCCGACGAGAAGGGGGAGGCGGCGGCCATTCTGGCAGAGCGCATTGCCGCTGGTGAATTGAGGCTCGAACGGTGGGGCGAAAAGGAAGAGGAGTGGATTGCCCGAGTCCGTTGCGTGGCTGAGTGGTTTCCAGAGAAGGAGTTGCTGACCTACTCGGATGATGACTTGCTGCTGGTCTACCAGGAGATTTGCGAGGGGGCAACGAGATACTCACATGTTCGGAAGAGACTTTGTCTCGACGTCCTCAAGCACGTGCTGTCATACTCCGACCAGCAGTTAGTAGCGAAGAACGCGCCGGAACGAGTCAAGCTGGCCCGAGGCTACGGGATGCGCATCATCTATCAGCCCGGTGAAGTGCCTCGCGGCCGGGCAAAGATCCAGGACTTCTACGGCATGAAGAAGACTCCCACTGTGGCCGGTGGCCGCACCAAAGTGCTCCTGGAAATCCTCGCCCCCAACTTCAGGCCGGTGCAAACCACCGATGATCTGGCAGGTTTCTGGGAGCGGACCTATCCCGAGATCAAGCGGCAGTTATCCAGAAGATATCCGAAACATGAGTGGCGGTAGTGGGGGGCGTTGTTTGGCAGGGGCGCTGTTCGTGGGTGGCGCGTTGGGGGGTGCGGCCGCACGCCCCTACGTGTATGAAATCGACCCATCCAGGCATGAGGGTAACCGTTGGGGCGAAGGGCACCAACCCGTAATCTACGGTTCGCAATGCTGGTTTTTCGTGTAGGGGCGGCCGGGCGGCCGCCCGCATCGCGCTACTGGTTAATCCCTATCGCACAAAGACGGCATTCGAGTAAACATAGGGATAGGTGGCTTCGGCGAGATTCTTGAAGCCGGGGAGGTCGGCGGCGACATGATGAGGGATGATCTCACAGAAGACTCGATAGGCACCGGGCACATCGACGGATACATTGATCTGACCGCCCTGCCCGGCAGATTCCATGACCACCGTGGAGCCATCGCCATCGGCGCGGATGAGCTTGCACGTGAGCTCTGCCTGTGAGTAGTCCCAGCCGGGATCGGTCCGCCATGGTGAGGCGGTGAGGAGGGGCGTGTTGAAGTGGAGCGTCAGACCCTCTGCGAAAGTGGTTTCTTCCCCCATCTCCACCGGTGCATCGCCTCCGTCGAGATAGAAGTCGAAACCAGCGGGATAGCCAAACATGTCGAAACAGGAGTAGCTGCGGCCCATGCCGATGGCCTCGCGGATGGATTGGGGGTCATCGTCAGCCACCAGAGCCCGGTTGGAGAGCCAGCGGAAGGAGCGGCCGTAGGAGTCGACACGCTCGCCGTCGGCCATGGGGATTGGGCCTCCCTTCACCGCGAAGGCTGCGAAGTTGGGATACTCTTCGGCGAGAGGCTCACAGATGAGATTCCCCTCTATTCCATCGGGGCAGAGGGCGGGGAATTCCACGTTCTGGTGGATATCGGTGGCGGCGATGTGCGAGAGCCGGATTTGGGCAGCGGCGGCATCGAATTTCTCGACGTCTTTGTCAACTGCCGCGAGGAAGAAGAGCATGATGAGGTCGGAGTCGGGGGGATTGTCGGCCCCTTCCAGGAACGCATCCATGCCGAAGATAGTGTCCAGTGATTCGAGGACGGTCATCAAGTTGGCGTGGATGTTGTAAATCTCGATTCCGTCGAGGGGGACAGCGACGATGCGCTCCACGGAGATGCTCTTCTCTTCCGGGTGGGGGATGTAGACGTAGCCGCCGTGATCGTGGGTCAAGTCCCTCGCAATCTGTGTCTCTTCCAGGGGGGAATCGTCCTCGTAGTTCTGCTGGAAGACTTTTGGGGGAATGGGACCGGCCATGGCCAGGGGCATATGTTTGGAGCCTTCGGTACCCGCAAATATGTAGACCTCGTCCACGACACTACCTTCGGGGCAGGTCATGAGATTGGCGAAGAGACGCTCCTGATCGTCCTTGATGAGCTTGTCGCCTTCCCCTTCGTTGTACTGCAGCATCTCCTCGAAGGAGTGATCCTCGGAGTATCCGGGGTGGTCGGTCATCATGAGGAAATCCATGTCGTTGGCGCAAGGGGCTGCACGCAATTGCCCCAGACAGACCGGGTCTGGTCCGCCATTGTCTTCGTAACCATCTGGGGCGCAGCCGTCGTGGGAGAGGGCGGAGTGGAGGTGGACAACACCTCGCTTGATCTTCCAGCCGCGGCTTTCGGGACCGGGCGGGGGGAGGACCTCTGTAACTTCGGGCAGGACTTCGACGATGACCTCGGGGGTCGTGGTTGCTTCCGGAGCAGTGTCCGTAGCTACGATTTCAGTGGGAGCAGCGGTGTCCGTCTTGGTCTCGTCCGATGAACTGGAGCAGGCCAACAGCAGAGTAAGAGCGACTGAAAGGCAAATGTGTCTCATGGTTTCCTCCTGCTGCGACAGTATAGTCTGGAAGCTCTCTACTGGGCCAGCTTTTCCAAGATCCAGGTCTGGAAGCTCTCTACTGGGCCAGCTTTTCCAAGGTCCAGGCCATGTTCTCTCCCAGCTTGCGCATGGTTTCGACCCCCTCTTTGTCGGCCAGGATGTCACCGGGGGCCCCACCGATTCCCAGATTCCAATAATCGGAACCAGCGACAATCATCTCGGCGATGAGGAAGTAATAGTTGAGGGAACTGAAAGCGTGGAGCGAGCCACCGCGACGAACCGCGACCACTCCCGCTCCAACTTTACGGCGGAGCAGATTCCCGTTGGCCCGAACCACGATGCCGGTACGGTCGATGAAGGCCTTCATCTGTGCGGAGACATCAGCAAAATAGGTAGGGGACCCCAGCAGAATTCCATCGGCTTCAATCATCTTGGCGATGTATTCGTTGACCGGGTCATCGTCGAAGACGCACCGTAAGTTCTGCTTTTCCTTGCACTTATAACAGGCGGAGCAGCCGTGAATGGGACGGCTGCCCACTTGCACCAGTTCGGTTTCAATACCGGCTTTCTCGATTTCGGCGAGGGCGAGTTTCAGCATGGTTGCGGTGTTGCCATTGGGGCGGGGACTACCGTTGAACGCGACGACTTTCATGATTCCTCCTGGTCTGTGCAGATATTCGCCAATTGAGGGGTGAACTGTCAAGCTCGCTTGACACTCGCGTAGCGCGTTCGGTAAAACGTAACGCGTAAGTGAGTAACGGATGGGGTGGAGCATGGTGAATCGAAGCTATCGAATCGCGTTCTTCTTACTGTCGGCCGCTCTGGGCTGCTCCTCGACTAGCAATGGGGTGAGTGTAGAGAAGGACGTCATTGCCGCGGACTCGAAGGGCGATCTTTGGGGCGCTGATGTGACCATCGCTTCGACGGATATTTCCGACCCTCCGGATGTGCTGGGTGACCTGCCTCCCGCTGATTTGAACGGCGCTGATTTGTTCTATTATTGTGAGGGCGTCCAGGGCGAACTTGGTTGTCCTTGCGAGTCCAATGATGAATGTCTCAGCGGACTTTGCATTTTCCACAAAGGGGAGCGGATTTGTGGGCGGCACTGTACCGAGGAATGCGCGCCAGGATTTGAGTGTACGCTCTGGGAAATTGAGCTTCCCGACATCGTCTACATTTGTAGCTCCCGTTTTCCCAGCCTCTGTCTGCCATGCAGTCACACTGCCGACTGTCTCTCTGCCGGGGACCGCTGTCTGGTCGCCGCCGATGGTCGCGGGTCTTTTTGCGGCAGTCCTTGTGAAAGCACCCATGATTGCGAGAATGCTGGCAACTACAAATGCGCTGTCATGACCACAACGGAAGGCGACGAGGCGAGTCAGTGTGTGCTCGCTACCGGCGCCTGTGATTGCACCAATTATGCGGTGATCGAGGCGCTGGGCACGCCCTGCTTCGAAGAGAATGAGTGGGGTACCTGTGGTAGCTGGAGGACCTGTACCGAAGATGGGCTTACCGCTTGTGACGCCGCCTCTCCCGCTGAGGAGATCTGTGGCAATGATGTGGATGAAGATTGCGATACGATTCTCGATGATGCTGATGTTTGCGTCATCTGCTCGTGCGAAGGCAAAGAGTGTGGTGACGACGGCTGCGGTGAGTCCTGCGGGGAGTGTCCGCTTAATCATGTTTGCCAATTGGAAGGCACCTGTCTTTGTGTTCCCAATTGCATAGACAAGGAGTGTGGGGATGATGGTTGTGGCACGCCATGTGGTGATTGTGAACCGGGTACAATGTGCCTTTTCGGGGTCTGCGAGGATGGCTGTGAAGATGACGAAGGCTGTCCCGCGCTGAAGGAGTGCGTCAACGGTTTTTGCCAGCCAGATGTGCCTGACGTAGTGCAGCTACAACTACCCATCGACGTTGCAACCATTCCTAACGAACCGTCGGTTGCGCTTCACGTTCTTGTGCAAGAGGAAGGAGTTACTGAGGCCAACGGTGCTGGACCTGGTCTGGCGGTGCAGATGGGCTTTGGTCAACCTGCATTTGATCCTCAGGCCAATCCCCAGGAGTGGCTTTGGAAGGATGCTGAGTACAAGAGTGAGCAAAATGAGCAGGGCGAAATCTGGACCTCCACTCTGGAGAATGGGACGTCGGGAACCTATGGCTTCACCTTTCGGGTATCCCTTGATGGTACGCACTGGATTTATGCCGATGCCAGCGGCTCTGCGGACGGATATCAGGCAGATAAGCTGGGTTCGTGGGAGGTTGCGCACTATCCGGAAATCGTGGCAATTGCTCCCAGTCATGGATCGGTTCTGGGCGGCCAGGAGGTGACACTCACGGGAGTTCATTTTGCCGAAGGTCTACAACTTACTGTGGACGATGTGGTAGTGCCGGCGACCTTTGTCGATAGCTCCACAATCACTTTCGCTACGCCCAGCCACGGGGCGGGCGACGTGACCATTGCGGTGCAGAATCCCAGCGGGTTGGTAGTGGTCGCGGCCGACGACTACCGTTACGTCCTGCACTTCACTCCCACGGTTGACGGTGACTTGGGAGAGTGGAGTGACCCGTTTGTTGTCGCCACCAACGACATCTTGAGCAACTGGGATTCGGAAAGTAACCAACTCTACAAGTTGTACGCGTCCTTCGACGGGGGCTACCTCTATCTTGCGGTAGATGGCAAGGCTGAGTGGAACAACTACATCCTCGGATATGTAGATATAGATTTCGGGTCGGATTCCGGCGTTTCGGATATGTTGGCGCTCTCTGACAATGATGGTGAAGGGGACCTCGATGATGCGCTTTCAAATACACTCCACGTTGATCAGGCGGGGTTTGGCGCGGACTACGGCTTTGGCTCCAAAGGGATGCTCTCGTTTCAGCAGGGGGATGATCTGGACAACGCGGTGGTAGTCGGCTGGCGAGAGCTGGGTTTGCCCTACGATCTGGCGTGGTTGCAAGGCAGCGTGCAATGCGGTGAAGCGGGTTGCGAGGTGGCCATTTCGCTGGATACCGCTTATGGCGGAGAAGTGCCCGAGTCGCTGGTCCAGCTTGCGGCCTTCGCCAAACTGACCGATCGATATGGAGACCTGGTGGGCATCAGTAACCAAACCCTGCCAGGCTTTTTCAGTGGGGAAGACCCGTCGGCAGTTGGGGCAGTGGCAGTCTTCGATTTGTGGCTTTAGGGGGTACCGGTGAAGGACGACCAACTGACTCGGTTTGGGGTCTCTCTCAGCGAGGCACTTCTGGAAGAGTTCGACCGACTGATCGAAGAGAAGGGATACACCAACCGCTCAGAGGCGATTCGCGATCTGATTCGTGAGAAGCTGGTAGAAGAGGAGTGGCAGGCCGATACCGCGGAAGTAGCAGGGACGGTTTCCCTGGTCTACGACCATCACAAGCTCGACTTGCCGAAGCGACTCACTGACATTCAGCACGATCATCACGATCTGGTGCTGTCGACCCTGCACGTCCATCTGGACCATCACAATTGCCTGGAGGTGCTGCTGCTCAAGGGGCCAGCCAATGAGGTGCGCGGTTTAGGCGAGAAACTGGCGAGCACGAAGGGTATCAAGCATGGCAAGCTGACGTTGACGACGACGGGGAAGGGGCTGCGGTAGATATCATTCCCGTCGGCCTCAGGTCGCTTCGCTTCCGGGGAGCCCCTCGGACTGCGACTAAACGTCGGTCCCGAGGCGTGCCCCTCCACGCTCCCGTCGGCCTCACTAACTTGTCTTCCCCGCCTCCACACCATCCCAGACAATGCGCATGGGGTCGCCGTCGGGGACACAGTTGTAGACTGTGAAGTCGATGACCCCCTCGTTGCGCAGGAGGTCTTCGTCGAGGAGGGCCTGGCCGGTCAATTCGCCCGGCTCTTTGGTGACAATGGCGAGGGTGGCATCGGCGAGGATATCGGCCTTGCGCCACTTCGTTTCGTCGCCGAGGCCGAAGTTGATGGTGGCGAGGCTCTCAATGAGTGTCACGGGCCAGAGCGCGTTGACGCTGATTTTGTCTTTCTTCACTTCCTTCGCAAGCCCCATAGCCGTCATGGTCATGCCGAATTTTGAGATCATGTAGGCGACCTTGCCGGGCAATACGGAGAAATCGATGGGAGGAGACATGTTGACAATGTGGCCACCGCCCGCCGCCTTCATGTGGGAGAGGACGGCCTGGCTCATGAGGAAGGTGGCCCGCACATTGACGTCCATGACCAGGTCAAATCGTTTGGCCGGGGTCTGTGTCACCGGGTACCACCAGAGGGCCCCGGCGTTGTTGATCAGAATGTCGATGCGGCCGAATCGGTCGATGGTCTGTTTGACGAGGTTCTCGATTTCGTCGGCGTTGCGGAGGTTGGTTTGCACGGCGAGTGCTTCGGCCCCCAACTCCTCGACTTCTTTCGCTACCGTGTAGATGGTTCCCGGGAGCTTTGGGTGTGGCTCGACGGTCTTCGCAGCAATAACGACCTTCGCCCCTTCTTTGGCCAGGGCCAGTGCAATAGCGCGCCCAATCCCCCGACTCGCCCCGCTGACAATTGCTACCTTTCCACTGAGTTTCATGTCGCCTCCAGGTGGGTTGTACGGTACCTTCCGTCGCTCTCTTTCCGGTGTAGCCTTCCGGTCTTCGCTCATGCTGGCATGCTAGCCCTTCGCACCGCATGGTTCTTCGTCGCGCTGCTTCGCTGCAACCGAAAGACTCACCTCCACGCTTCCTGCGGTACCCTCCGTCGCTCTCTTTCCGGTGTAGCCTTCCGGTTTTCGCTCATGCTGGCATGCTGGCCCTTCGCACCGCATGGTTCTTCGTCGCGCTGCTTCGCTGCAACCGAAAGACTCACCTCCACGCTTCCTGCGGTACCTTGCACCACCCACACCATAGACATTGTCGGGTCGGCTGAACACTGGTAATCTCACATTCTCTGGAGGTAGAGATGCGAATCTATGTGGTGGTCCTGGCTCTTCTTGCGTTGGTCGGCTGTACGCCGCTGGTGCAGGCCCAAAGTGGGCAGTGTCCGCCGCCTCTCCCAACGAATGCTGAGAGCAGCTTTAGACACAAGCGCAGCAAATTGGTGACTGCACTGGGAGATGCCAGGCACCGGGGGCAGGATGTGCTGGTGGTAGTGGGGAACCCGCAGCGGCTGGCGGCCAAATTCGCGTATGGGCAGGTGGACAAGGATCTGAAGGATGAAGCTGTAGAGATCTTTGTGCAGCGTGAGCCTCCGTGCGGCGAATGGGCTCTGCTGGGGCAGGCGTGGACGACGAAGGATGGGGCCGCGGGAACGGTGGACGGTGTGGAGGATGACGGTGGCCGAGTCTTCTTTGATATTCCGGAAGAGCGACGGCTGCCTGGGGGGCGGTATCCGATTCGAATGCGGGTGCGGGGGGATGGCACGGTTGCCGCGTTTGACTTGCTGGTCGTGAAACCCAAATCGAAGGTTGTTGTTTTCGACATCGACGGGACCCTCACGACTCGAGACAAGGAGATCACCAAGGAGTATCTGGCTGAACTGGTGAACATTGACTATGACCCCGACATGTATGAGGGAGCGGTGGAGGCTGTGAATGCCTGGGCGGAAAAGGGGTATACGATCGCCTACGTGACTGGGCGGCCTGACTGGTTGCGTGCTCTCTCTGCCGGCTGGCTTGAGGCGAAGGGATTCCCTCCCGGGGTGATTCATTTGGCGGATACGATGCATCAGGTGTTGCCCACTAGCGGTGGTGTTGCGAAATACAAGGCTGACTATCTGAAGTCATTGCAGGCGCGGGGGTTGTTTGTTGCGGCTGCGTATGGAAACGCGAAAACCGATATCCAGGCCTTTGCGGAGGCGGCCATCGACAAATCCCGCACGTATATCATCGGCAAGCATGGCGGAAAGGATGGGACGGTGGCGGTGGGTAGCTATGTTGAGCATGTGACGGAGTTGGTGGTGCCGTAGTGCGTGGGGAGAGTATGAGACAGAGGATAGAGACGGTTGCTGGGGATGGGGAGTGCTTCTTCATGTAGCAAGGCGCCATCGTTACTCGCTGGAAGGCATCAATCCCATCGAAGGTCTCATACAAACCATCCGTCAGCCTCCAACTTCTCCATCACGAAATCGATGCTATGTCGTTCAAGAATCCTGGCCATTTCCTTGGCGGCTGTTGTCGACGAGTGATGCTCCTCTTGCCGTTCGATATATGCACGGAGTGCCTCTGTGTGTGTGGCGCAAACACTGAACAAGCTGTATCCCTTTTGCCAGCGGAAGTGGCGGTCCCCGCCCGGTCTCTTTCGAATCCAAGCACTGGAGTTCGCCTTGATTGCGGCGACCATATCGCAAGGGCGTTGGTTCACGGGAATTTCAAGATGGATGTGAAGGTGGTCCTCCACCCCTCCGATGGCGTGAAGCCTTCCGCCGCGAGCGGTGATTGTGTGGGCGATATTGCCGTACAAATCAGGGCGGATGTTCTTGCTGAGTGCCTTTCGCCGATAGGCGGTAGAGAAGACGAGATGAAACTGGATGCGCGCGAACGTTTTGGCCACTGTAACCTCCTTCCTCACCCCCTATATCGGGAGGAGGTGGCCTCGTGACCTGCTTTGGGACAATTATTCCCGGAATTGCGGCGTGGTGGTGGAGCAGACGGCGTGTTGCTGGGGATGGGGGCTATCGCAAAATATCCCCGAGCTGGCGCAGCGGGGCTATGGAGGCATCACCCTCGGCTGCGCTCGGGCTCTAGTGGAATTGGGTGATCGGGGTTGGGGCGGTTGCGGTTGGGCGCGGTGGTGCCGGGGAGGACGTTGTCACATTGCATCAAACGCCGTCTCCGTTATTGCATCAAACGCTGTCTCCGCGATTGCATCAAACGCTGTCTCCGCGTCGTTGG
>CAZFVN010000164.1:0-11303 GCA_964522395.1 uncultured Myxococcales bacterium | reverse complement strand
CTGCTGCTGCCTGCTCGGCTGCTACCTTCGCTGCCGCAGCCTTCTCCGCCGCAGCCTTCTCTAGTGCTTCCCTCTCCGCTGCCGCCTTTTCTGCCACCGCAAGCAGAGCCTCCTTTTTGTCCGCCGCAGCCTTTTCTGCCGCCGCGAGCAGAGCCGCCTTCTTGTCCGCGGCGGCCTGCTTAGCTGCCGCCGTTTACGCTGCCGCTTTCTACGCTGCCAGTTTCTCCGCCGCCACCTTCTCCGCCGCGGCCTTCTTCGCCGCCACAGCTTTCTCCACCGCGGCTTGCTTAGCTGCCGCCACCTCCGCTGCAGCCTGCTCTGCTACCTTTGCCTTATCGACAACCGACTTGTCCGCAGCGGCTCTCTCTGCCGAAGCCTTCTTCGCGGCCGCAGCCTTGTCCGTTGCCGCACTTTCCGCCTTGGCCTTTTCTTTCGCCGCCTCTTCTGCGGCTGCCCGGGCCCGATCCGCCCGTTCAGCGGCGACCTTCTCCGCCGCGGCCTTTTCTACTGCGGCCTTCGCAGCCGCCCCGCCGTCAGAAGCGCCTTCTGCCGCTGCCATCAATGCCGCGGCTTCCCGCCCAGCCCTTTCTCTCTCTTCAGCGGCTTCCTTCTCTCTGCGTGCCACTTCTTTCTCAAGAATCTCCTTGGTGGCTGCATAGGGGTCCTCCTGAAGCTTCTTCCGTTCCACCGATTCAACCAGTGGCTGAGCATCGGCCAAATCTGGAGCATTGGCCAGAAGCTCCTCTTCAGGTGATTCAGACGAGCCATAGGTCCGCATCAAATGGACCGCCCCAAAAACCGCGCCAGCGACAACCAGAGCAACCATGACCGTAGCAACCCAACCCCCGAAGGTGCGTCCCGTGCCCCGATTCGGTGACACTGCGTCGACTTCTCTGGCGACGACCTGCTTCGGCGCCCGCTTCAGGTGCGGAGCACTCGATTGGTAAGCGACTACGGCCAGAGTCCTTCCTCCGCCGCGGGCGCGGCCCAATTCGGCCAGCTTGATACAGGCCACTTCTGCCGGAAATCCCAGCACTGCCTCTGCAATCTCCTCCTCAGTGACAACATCGAAAAGCCCGCCAGAGCTAAGGGCCAGCGCATCTCCGGTCTGAAAAGCGACCGAAGTTCCCATCACCAGCGGCTCTACTTCCCCCTCAACGCCGAGCGGTTTAGGCGGCCCCGAGGCGTCTGAATCATCAAATCGGGTAACCCTCGTCGCAGCACCGTCCCGAATCAAATAGAGTCGAGCTACCCCGGAACAGCCCACGTAAGCGCGGTCGCCGATGACGAGGACAACGATCAAACTCACCACCGCACCCTTCATCCCCTTGGAGACTTTCCCAGCCGCTATCAACTGCCGATTGGCGGCCAACATCGCCCCTTTCAAGTGATTTCGAACGGCATCGGGCAGATTCGGGTCGACCCGAGCCTCGCGGAGATACCTGGTGAGGGCGTCAAGGACTACGCTGGAGGGCTCATTACCTGCGCCATCCGGCCCCATTCCCTCTGCCACCATGAGCAGTCGACCAAAGGGCAGGACTACCACATCCGCAGCATCAGTTGCTACGCCTCCGGGGGCAACGTCTACCAAGTGCCCAACGCGTGGATATTCGCTCTTACTTTCCATTCCCTCTCCCGACTAATCGTCATATTCCGGCAAGCACTCCATGAGATTCTCCTTGATGTCCAGGAGCGAGACCATCTGGTCAAGCAGCTCGTTAGGGTCAAGGTCAGCGTGATAGTACGTGCCACCGCCATCGTCCGCCAGCGACTTGTTGGGGCCTGCGCCCTCACCGCCCGAAAGGTCGATGACGTGCGTCGTAATATTGATGGGCTCGTCGTTGTAATCGAGCAACCGCGACGGTTCATATTTGGTCAGAGGAATACTGCCAGAGCCGGAATTTGGGTGCGGGTAGCCACCACAGACGCCATTCTCGCAGACCGCACCCGTACCGCAATCCCCGTCCACCTGACAACCCAGTCCATAGCGGAATCGCTTCGCCTGGACGCGGGGATTGAAGAAGTCCGTGATATCCGTTTCAGGAGATTCAACACCGTCGGTGAACATCAAGATCATATTTCCCCGACAGTGGGCGAAGGGGTCTTTGCAGATCCCCGTAGTCGTACAGTAATAGTTACGATTGGCGCAGTCAGCGTCGACCTGACAACTCTTGCCACTGGGCATGACCTGCTTGCGATAGATCTCGCCAGCGTAGAAGAGTGACCGACCCAATGGGGTTCCCGTTAGAGCCCGCAACTCAGGATCGGTATGGTGCCAGCAAACCTTCTCCCCTGACTCCGGGTGGACGGCACAAAAACCTCCGGGACAGTCACTCATCTGGGAGCATGGCTCTTCCGTCACGCCAACAGCCTCATCGAAGTTCACCCAGAGCTTGAGTTCTTCAATATTCTCCTCGTCCCAGCTAGTCGGGAAGGGAACCGAAAGAATCTCATAGAGATATTTGTCGAACCAGCCACCCTCGTCTGTGACGTGGCTGTTGTCGTCCCCGGTGAGGAAGTCCGAGTCGCCCATGCCGAAGCCATACCAGCCCCGCCCAAATGAAAACAGGTCGTTGCATTTCTTTGCCGGTGGATACTTGATTCGTTGCGGGAAGTGGGTGAGTACCAGATGGACATTGTTGATCTTCTCCGCCTCGAAGAACTTATTGAATACATGCTTCGAAAGACCGAGCTTCGACTGCGGACAAGCAGCATCTTCGCAAAAGGGGAAAGCCTTACTTGCACACTGTGACTGACTCCCGCAGATACAGGGAACCTGGTCCATGAAACCGATGGAGGCCATGGAACTGGAGGTATCGAAAATGAGCAGCAGATTATGGCGCAGCGGCTCGCAGGATTCCTTGAAACAACCTTGACCGGGAGGACAGGGAATGGTCACCCAGGCAACTCCCTTGGGATCGCACTTGACCAGTTTCCCCCCCTCGCAGGTGGCGTCACCTGGCGAACAGATAACTTCGCTACAGACGCCTACTGCGCAGATCGTCTCATTTTCGCAGGCATCATCTACCCACGCTTCGCCATCCTCGGCACAGACCTGAGCCACCTCATCGGACAAGCACTGCTTGCTGTTAGGCAAACAGAGCGTCTCCACACACTTTCCCTCCATGCACCAGTGGTTGGGGATCGTGCAAATGTTGATCTCGTCACATGAGAGACAACCCTTCACCGGGTCACAATGATCCGTCGGGCAGGCAGGTCCGCAAGGACCGGCATCCACCAGGTCTAAGACGTCCTGAGAAGATGGAGGACTATCCACCATCAGCTCGGAGGTGGGAACTAGTTCGAGTGGTACGTCCAACGCGGCATCAAGCTTTGTATCAACGGGTAGCGAATCATTCTGCCGCTGATCCCCAATCGTGTCGGAATCTCTTGATTCGTTGCCACCACAAGCCGCCAGCACCAATCCCAGAGCAACAACCAGATGGCAAACCAATAAACGGTACATGGAACTCCCCGGCATATTAATCAGTCTCCAGTATACGCGTAAACGCACGCAGGCCAAACGGTAAGTTTCGGGAAGATTCCTCCGCAGTAGAGAATCTGTTAGCATGCTCCATCAGAGAGGAGCAAGGGTATGGTCGTCCCCCAATGGAAACTCCCCGTCGACGCGGTTCGCGAGGAGTTTGTGGAGCAGTTGGGCAGGGGTCCCGTGGTGCTGACGGCCCCTACCGGCTCGGGCAAATCTACGCAGGCTCCCCGGTGGTGCGCCGCCAACGGATGGCGAGTGCTGGTTGTTGAGCCACGCCGGGTCGCCTGCCGGGGACTGGCTGCCCGAGTAGCCGAACTCGAAGGTGCACAACTGGGAACCCGAGTCGGGTACGCGGTCCGTGACGACGTCCGCATGGCCCCCGAATCCGCCATTGTCTTCGCCACCCCTGGGGTCGTGCTGCGTTGGCTGGCGGACAATACTCTAGCTTCCTACGACGTCGTCATCCTGGACGAATTCCACGAACGCAGTCTCGACGTTGACCTGCTCCTGGCGCTGCTCCTCGCCCGCTTCTCCGGCCGATTCGCCGTAATGTCAGCAACCCTGGACGGCGAGCGAGTCGCCAGCCACGTAACGGGCTCTCACCTCAAGGCCGAAGGTCGCCTCCATCCGGTTCAAGTGCGCTACCGTCCCGGCCAGGCCTTTCTTCCCGATGTGCGAGGCCTGGAAGAGCGGGTGGCCGACGCGGTTCACGCCGCCCGCAATGACCCCGGGGACATCCTCGTATTCCTACCTGGCAAAGGCGAAATCAAGCGCTCTCTCGATTCGCTGCGAGGGAATAGAGAGCTGGAGGTTCTGCCCATCCACGGTGGTCTCACCCTTCAGGAACAATCCCGCGTCTTCCGGTCGGGCAAGAAGAAGAGAGTTATCCTGGCCACCAACGTCGCCGAGACATCCATCACTATTCCAGGAGTCGGCGTAGTCATTGATAGCGGCCTGGTACGCCGCACCCGCTATCACAACGGCCGCGGCTTCCTGACCCTCTCGACCATCGCCAAGGACAGTGCAGAACAGCGCTCCGGTCGGGCTGGTCGTACTGCGCCAGGGGTCTCCTACCGTCTCTGGAGCAGCGAGGCCATTCTCACCGAGCGCACCCCTCCCGAAATCCACCGGGAGGCCCTCACCAGCCTGGTCATGGGGGCCGCCGCGTGCGGTGTCGATGTGGCCGACCTCCCATTCCTCGACCCACCGAAAGAATACGCGGTCGAAGCCGCCACTGAGACGCTGGTTCGCCTCGGTGCAATGTCGACTGGCTCAGGAATCACGGACCGCGGCCACCACCTCTTCAATCTTCCCATCGACCCGCCGCTGGCCGGACTACTCCTTGAGGCCCGCAACCACAATTGCCTGGAGGACATGATCGATCTGGTTGCGGCCCTATCGGTAGACCGAGCCCTTTTCATCGCGGGCCACCGTCCGGCCGAAGAGGAGCATGACCTCCGCAAAGCCGGATGTGATGTCGTGGCGGCAATTCTGGCACTGCGTACCGGAGACCCGAAAACCCATTCACTCAACGCTTTCGCACTAAGCGAAGCGCGGCAGGCGCGGCGGCGGCTGCGACTGCTCTTTGGATGTAAGGGGCGTGGTCCGCAGGCAACCCACATCGAGCGCCGCCCACTGGTCAAGGCCGCGCTGGCGGCAGACCCCCGTAGCGTCCACATCGCGCGCGTCCGCAAGCGTACGACGGCCTGGTCAAACGGCGGCACCGAGGTCCAACTTGGGCGAGAGAGCGCCGTCCCTGAAGTGCGAAAGGACCCTATAGTGGTCCTGGAGTCGCGTGCGCTGGGCATCGGTGCCCGCAAGACTACCGTCGTTATCACTTGTGCGATGCCAGTTTTGACCAACTGGCTGGTGAAGGAGGGCCTCGGCGAAGATGAAGTCCAAGGGGCCACCATCGACCGGGGAATTGCCTACGCTCGCATCGGCCGCATGTACGCCGGGGCCAGGCTCGTGCAACGGGAAGAGGTGCCAACGGGCCGACTGGCCCAGGAGACCGTTGCCCGGCTCTTCCTGGAACGCCGCTTGTGGCGCCAGGAGAAGGTCTTGGAGCAGGCCCGCGAGCGACTACTGGCCGCGCGGACACTCCTCCGTCTCCACAAAGCGGGACTGGTGGACCTCCCCTTTTTCGACCCCTCTGAAATGGTCTTCCAGGACTCCGTCCCGACAATCGACGAATTCGTCACCAAGACGCTCGGCCAGATTGGCCTGGAGAGCGGCAAGGATCTCCCTCTTCTATCGCCTGATGACCTGCTACCGCCAGACCTCCCCGAATAGACCCGCCAATGGCTCGACCGGCGCTATCCTCGCTTCCTGGACATGGGAGACGCGCACTACCGTGTGAGCTATGATTTAGGCAAACGAGTGGTTACTATCGACAAGCAGGAAGGCCAGCGCAAAGACCCTCCCTCATTGACGATGTTGCCCGCCTGGCGTGGATTCGGGGTAAAGGTCAAACATGGTTCGAAGGGCTGGGTCCTGAGGTAGTGGGTGGTCGCCGGGGCCCTGCCGACATGGGCATCCCCCTCCCAACCCTCCCCCTGTCAAAAGGGGAGCGCTATCTATGATCCTCGGGCGTGGTGGGGCGAACCACCCGAGCCCAGGCAACACACACCACCCGAGCCCAGGCAGCACGAGAGCCCCTTCCCACTGGCAGGGAAGGGGTTGGGGAAGGGAGGCCCGCGCAAGACGTGATGCACGTCACTGCATCTTCTTCAGCTTCTTCTTCAGCTTCTTCTCAGCCTTCTTCTTCAGCTTCTTCTCAGGCTTCTTCCTCTTCTTCTTCGCCAGAGCCTTCCCCGCCAACTCCCGCTCCTCCCAGAGGGCATAAGCCACTTGCTCTAGTAACTCCCGTTGGGCGGCGAAACCGGGATCGTCGGGATCATAGAGATTCGTCTGCTGCAGATAGTCCTCGTCCAGATTGTAGAACTCGTAGGACTTCTTCTTGTACTTGCGAATAAGTGAGTGGGTCGACTGATAGATTCCCAGGTCGAGGCGGGTGAATTTGCGCTTTGTTGTGTTCATTACATAGACGAAATCCTGCTCGCTCCAGTTCTCTCCCAGGAGCAGGGGTGTCAGATTCCGGCCATAAATTCGGGGCCATTCCTTTTCGTAGACTCCCAGCAGATCCAGCACCGTCGGCATGATATCCAGATGCCCTACCGGCTCCTGCCTCACCCCTGGTTTCAGTCCCGGAACGTGGATGATTAGAGGGACTCCGACTGACTCTGTATAGAGCGTCTTCCCGTGGTGCGTGCCGCCATGCTCCTCAAACTCCTCGCCATGATCCCCGGTGAGTACAACAACGGTGTCTTCGGCCAGACCACTCGCATCGAGATAGTCGAAGAGCCGACCAATCTCCTGATCGGTCCACTTGATAACCGTATCGTACTTGTCTATTTCCTCGGGACCAAAGGGCTCGGTGTCGGGCGGCTGAGTATAGGGGCCGTGCGGTTCAAGGTAGTGGACCCACAGGAAGAACCGACCGTCGTCATCCTCGAGCCGCCGCAAATGGTCGATTACGGCATCGGTACGCTCATCAGCTTTCTTGGCCTTCACTCTAAAGGTGTTCACGCATACCGAAGAACGGTCAAACGTATCGAAGCCCCGGGCATGACCAAAAAACGTCTTGAACGCTCTGAAACAATCCAACACAGCCAGCGTGTTGAAATCGTTGCGCTGTAAGGTAGTGGCCAGCGAAACGCGATGCTTCGGGATGGCAATTCGCTTCTTCGTGGGATGCTCCCAGTGCAACACTGCGATGGGCACGCCATAGAGCAAGCCGGTCAGCGAATAGAGCGTATTTGGCGTCGCCGAATAGGAGTTTGCGAAGCGCACCGACCGCTTCGCAAAGCGGTCAATCTCAGGAGTAGTATCCCGCCGGTAGCCATAAGACCCCATGTGGTCCCTGCGCAGAGCATCTACCGTCACAATGAGGAGATTGAACGGGCGGCGCATGGGCGCGTAGGGCTTGAACGCCTTAGGCTGCCGCAAGGCGAAATCTGAATGTACAGCATCCTCTCCATCACAGTTTTCGTCGATGCCGTTTTCTGGAATATCCAACGCCGCCGGGTGAATCCGATCATCGTCGGGAGCACAATCTCCGTCGCCCAGCCAGGCCGAAAAACCATCCCCGTCGAAGTCCGTCAACGAAGCGAGTAGTCCGATGCACCGGTTCCCCACGGCTGAGCTCTTCTCTAGCGCCAAACTATAGCGGGGGTGCCACTGGGGGGTGAAGAGCAGTACCCCATTGAGGCTGATGACCAATCCCAACGCGATGCCCCAGCGATAGCGCGAGTTGAACCACTCATTGACCCCCCCACCCCACTTCTCCAGAGCCACTCCGGCGAAGAGCCCCAGGTGAAAGAGAATCAGCCCCGGCCGCAGCAATTTGGAACCGACCAGTGCCACATCCTTGCGAAACCAGAAGTAGAACCCAACCATGCCCAAAGCGAGGAAGAGGTGGGGCACATAGCGCCAGGGGGCACTATATCGCTCGAGCTGCATGGTGGCAGCCGCGGCGACCGCTCACAGGAGCCCCGCAGCCGCGCAAATGAGTGATATGACCAGGGCCAGTAGCAGTGGATTGTTGAAGTCCTTGCGCAACAGCATCTGCAGGGGGGGCACGGAAAAGGCCACAAAGTACAAGATGGCAACAATAACCGGAATCAAGGTATCCATACCCAGAAAGGTGCGCACAGCCAAACGAATGGTGGCGAACGCGGCTCCCAGCAGCGCCCCAACCAGAGTCGCAAGAAGGACAATATGAATGGCCGCCACCGCCGTACCCGCTCCTACCCATTCAACCTCCAGGGCGAAGTGGGTTGCCTCAAACAGGCCCAGGGCAACGCCGGCGATTATGAATGCCAGAATGAAGTTCATCCTCTCCTCAACTCGGCCGCAGAGATTAGCACAATCGAGCGGAATTTCAAGGTATCAGACGGACCGGGCTCGCACCAGGAGCCAGAGAAAGAAGGGGCCGCCCAGTAACGCGGTTATGACTCCCACCGGAATCTCCGCCGGGGCGATGATCGTACGTGCGAAAGTGTCACAGAGGGTCAGAAAGAGACCGCCAAAGAGGGCCGTAGCAACGGCGAGAACCCGATGGTTAGGACCGACGAGGAGACGGCAGATGTGGGGACACATCATGCCGACAAATCCGATGGGCCCGCAAAGAGCTACCACGCCTCCAACGAGGAGTGAAGTGGCGAAGAAGAGTAGCTTTCGGGTGAGTTTGACGTCAACCCCCCGACTGGCAGCAATATCCTCCCCGGTGGCCAATAGATTCAGCTCACGAACGAGGAAGAAGATGACGCCCGCACCAGTCAACAAGAAAGGCAGCAATGAGAGGGGGGCATCCATGCCCACGACCTCAAGTCCCCCCATTAGCCAGCGAATGATCCGATAGGACTCAGAGAAGCTGGAGATGTACTGGACGAAGAGAATGACGCTGGAAAAGAAGAAGCCTACAGCCACCCCGGCTAGCAACAGGGTGCCCGATGAGAATCCGCGGCGCAGCCGGGTCAACCCGAAGACCAGCATCACCGAGGCCAAAGCCCCGACAAAAGCGGCAATGGAAACCCCGGATACGCCAAGAATCAGGACCGTCCATCCCAGTCGAATGGCAATGGCCGCACCGAGGGACGCACCACTGGCAATACCGAGGGTAAAAGGCGTCGCCAGCGGATTACGGAAGAGAGATTGAAAGGTCATCCCGGCCAGCGCCAGACCAGCCCCGGCAAGCCAGGCGAGGAGGACTCGGGGAACCCGGACGCGCCAGAAGATATCATGGTCCACCGGGAATTTCGTACCGTCCATTACGTGATCCAGCGAGATCGCCTTCATACCGACAAATGGGGCGGCTACGACCATCAGGAATCCTCCGACCAGAAGGCCCAACAGAATGAGGATCTCTCTTCTTGTGAGATTCATCATCAGCCTCAGTCCGGGAGAATCATCGGTCCACCATCGGGGTGGGTCGAAAGGGCAAATGAACGACCGAAAAGCGCCTCAAGGCGGCCCTCTTCAAGGAGTCCGGCCGGGGCTCCAAGATAGTGTACTCGCCCCTCCTTCAACGCCAGCACGCGGTCCCCATGGCGCAATGCCCGATTCAAATCGTGAGTTACGGTTACGAGGGTGACATTGCACTCCTCGTGAAGGTCCGTCAGCACTCTCTCAACCTCCTGCTGGTGGAGAGGGTCGAGGAAGGTGGTCGGCTCGTCCAGCAGCAGCACCGGCGCTTCCTGAGCGATAGCCGCGGCAATGAAGAGCCGCTGCCTTTCGCCACCACTAAGCTGGTCCATTGGACGAGTCGCCAAATCAGTCAATCCGGCCCGCTCCAGGGCTCGGTCGATAGCCTCTTCATCAGCCGCCCTCCTCGCCGTAAACGCGCTCAAGTGAGGATAACGGCCCATGGCCACAAAATCGCGTACTGCGAAGGGGAACTGACGGCCATCGGCCTGGGGCACGTAGCTGAGCAATCTGGCCAGCTCGCGCTGACTATAGGTCGCCAGCTCTCGCCCCTGGACCCGAACGTCCCCTCGAAATCCAGAGACCAGTCGGACCAGACATTTGATGAGCGTTGACTTGCCGGCCCCATTGGGACCCACAATCGCCAGCCGCTCACCCTGCTCAACGGCGCACGTAACATCCGCCAAAACCAGCTCGTCGCCATACCCGAAAGAAAGTCCCGCAACCTGGAGGATGGGCTCGCTCACATTGCCTCCCAGTTGCCGTCGGGGTGAATCGACCGGGCCAGGGCTGCGAGCAACTCAATGTAGCGTGGTCCGGGCACGGCGGCGTATGACTCAGAGAGAATGAAGATGCGGTCTTCCCGTACCGCATTGAGCGAAGGAACTGCCTCCCAGTCCTTGCGAATCTGCTCGGCGGTGAATCCCCTTTCGCCCAACTGAGGCACTATCTCGACGATCACCTGCGGGTTGACTCGCAGCAATCCCTCGAGAGAGAGCGTCGGATACTGAATCAACTTCCCATCATAGACATTGGAGCCACCCGCAGTGCTCAGCAGATCATCGTAGAAAGTGCCCCGGCCTGCGACGTAGAGATCCCGAATTTGGCCGGCCCCCATCTCACGATCAACGACGATGAGCACGCCTGGCCTTGGCAATCCTCTGGTAGCCTCTTCAATCTTCACCTGCCGCGCTTGCAACTCAGCCTTCAGCTCCTGGCCACGCTGCGCCACACCACAGGCCGCGGCCAAGGTCTCGATTGAGCCAAGAATCTCTGGCACGCTCTCCTGGTTCGCTTCGAGGGTGGCGAACTTCAAATCGACTAGACGTTGACGATGCTCGTCATGACCCGGAAGAAGCACGACCAGGCTTGGTTTGAGGGAGATCATCTGCTCGTAATTAGGGTCAAAATAGCCGCCCACTGAGGGCAATTCACTAACTTGTGGCGGATACTTGCAGTAGCGCGTCACCCCTACCACCTGCTCACCTAGTCCCAGTGCAAAAAGGGTCTCGGTGACACTGGGAGCCATTGAGATGATGCGACTGCAGTCGACTTCAGGAGGGATACCTCTCTCGGCAAGCTCCGGTCTCTCCGGAACCACCGGTGCCTCGCCCTGCGCCAACCAGGCCCGCAGAGCCCAGGACCCGACAAAGACAATTGTGACCAGCGCAATAATGGGAAAGAGTCGTTTCATGGAATCCCGCATTCGTACGGGTTCGGGTATACGCGTGCGGAGGGGCCAGTGTCAACGTCAATGGCTTCAAGAGAGAAGGTCAGCGATCTGATCACGGCTGTACCCCGGTCCGTTCTTGAAGGGAGGTATGGCGTT
>CAZFVN010000163.1:0-11354 GCA_964522395.1 uncultured Myxococcales bacterium | reverse complement strand
TGCCGAGCATACCGTGGGTAGAGACAATCTAGCATGTCGAGGATGGGTAGTTTGAGGTGGCAAGCATCGGTCGAATGGGTGGCGTGAGGTGCCCGGCATGCCGAGGAGGAACCCGACATGATTATCAAGTGCTACGTCCCTTGACACGACCTGATCAGTGGACATAAAGTTGTTCTATTCTACTGTTGAGGCCGCACCTGTTGGCCGGGAGGTACTAATGGTCTATCTGCTTCGATATGCTGTACTCTTGTCGTTCTTCTTGGGGTTCATGTCCTGCGACTTCCTACCCGAGGAGGTATGTGACAAGACGGTCAACGTAACCGTCAATTACCTCTGCGGCGATCAGTTCAGCGGAGAAATTAGATGTGACGGTGTGCCCCAGGAACTTGGTGGAAACCCTGGTCAGATCAAGAGCCCACTCCACTGCCTGGGTGGTGAAGAAGAGCCGAAGTCGGAGTTCTTCCAGTTCGTGTTTTCCTACGCTGATGCTTTGAACGAGGATTGCAGGTTCATCGCCTACACAGATGCGGGCGAAACTGATCTCCCGCTCGATAGCAGTTGCGAAGAGGAGTCTTTCACTTTCGTACCTGGAGGCACAGTCGAAGTCGACCGCTGATTCATGGCGACGGGACCGATTCACTGCGCGGGCCAGACCTCACAAGCACCACCCGAGCGGCCGCAAGGAGCGTGGAGGAGAGTCGTTTGGCTCGACACTTCGAGACAAATGGCTACTCCGCAATAAGAGCGACCGGAGGCCCAGGCGCACCATGGTCGGCGTCCTGCGAGTGGCCCGGGCAGCCCGAGTTATCCGCCTCCTCCGTCTCGTCAGATCCGGCAAGGTATTCTACTCCCTCCTCAACAAACACTCCTCAGTCTCGACCTTTCAAACGGTGGGGGCATTCTCACTCATCGCTATCCTCCTCGGCGCAGTCGCAATGTTCAGGCTCGAAAGCGACACCACCCCCTTCTTCACCACCTTCGGCAACTCCCTCTGGTGGAGCATTCTAACCACCACGACCCTCGGCTTCGCACAGGAAGTCTACCCCGCAACCATCGAAGGCAAAGTCGCCTCCATCATCCTCATTGGCACCGGAATCGTCCTCGTCGGTACCTTCACCGGGATGGTCGCCGACTACTTCATCAGCGACGAAGACATCACCGAACGACTAGTCGATGTCGATGCCCGATTGGACGTTATCGAAGGCAAGGTTGATGAGGTGCTGAGGAAGCTGGGTGAGGGGTAGGTCGGGGGCCTGGGTAAAGCGCACCATTCAAGCCGATATCCCGCGTCATGCCCTGCAATTAAGTGCGTAGCGCCCTCCCTCTGCTCCCCGCTCGCTCCCGCTGGGAGCCAGCGATAAGCACTGCCAACCATGGCGAGCGAAGCCGTGGAACCACCCGCGCTGTGCCCAGCATACCGGGGGTAGAGGCAATCTAGCATGTCGAGGATGGGTGGGGTGGGATTGCCTTCGATGGCGCCCTTGCACGGACAACACACGACCCGAGTGGCCGTAAGGAGCGTGGAGGAGAGTCGTTTGGCTCGACACTTCGAGACAAATGGCTACTCCGCAAAAAGAGCGACCGGAGGCCCAAACGCGCCACCCAGCCGAAGGAGCGTGGACGAGAGTCGTTTGCCTCGACACTTCCAAACAAATAGCTACTCCGCAACGTCCCCGATGGCAACTCCGTTGGATACTGGGGTCTTTCACTATCAAGCACGAGTAGATTCCGAGCAAACTAAGGGCCGGAAAACTGGCAGCAAGCTCCAACCAAAAAGAAATAGCTACTGGACAAACTTTAAGCTACGATTAAGCTATTCAATGGAGGTTGCTGATGAATTCCTTTGGTCCAAACCAACTCGATGACCTCACGATTCCTGCTGGAATGGCGTGGCTCATGGGTACTTGCATGGAGTCCCGAGGCAAGCAGGAACTGTGGAATCAGCGGCGACCGGAGTTGCTCCAAGCCTTGCGGGAAATGGCCATCATCAAGAGCGCAGAATCTTCAAATCGTCTGGAAGGAGTGACCATTCCCGCCGCCAGGTTGAAACCAGTTCTCCTCGGCGATTCCAAGCCCATCGACCGCAGCGAAGAGGAACTGTTGGGATACCGAAAGGCCCTCTCCTACATCCACTCCAACGCTCAAGAAATAGCCATCGACCCAGCCTCAATCAAACACCTTCATAAACTAGCGCAAGGTGGTCAGCTGTCCGGTGATGCCGGTGAGTGGAAAACCCGAAACAACGAGATCATCGAACTCTACCCAGACGGTCGTCGCAAGATTCGCTTCGTCCCAACTTCCGTATCGAAGACTCCAGAGGCCGTCAAGCAACTATGCCTCGCCTATCGCCACGTGATTACCCAGCAACAACTACCCCCACTACTGGCCGCCGCATCATTCGTCTTCGACTTCCTCTGCATCCATCCATTTCGGGACGGCAACGGACGAGTCTCCCGTCTCATCACCCTGCTCCTTCTCTACCAACTCGGCTACGAAGTGGGTCGATACGTGAGCCTCGAGCGCATCGTCGAGGAAGACAAAGAGACCTACTACAGCGTCCTCGCTACCTGCTCCAAGGACTGGCACAAGGGCAATCACACCGTGCAACCCTGGTGGAACTTCTTCCTCTCCACTCTCCGCCAATCCTACGTCGAATTACAGCAACGCCTCGACATTGCCGAAACCGGCGTCGGAAAGAGCGAACTGGTACGCCAGGCCGCACTTTCCCAACGCAGCACCTTCACTCTCAAAGAGCTCAAAGCACTCTGCCCATCCGTCAGCGAACAACTCATCCGCAAAATACTGGCTGAACTCAAAGCCACCGGTGCCCTACAACTCACTGGCCGCGGCCGTGGTGCCCGCTGGAAAACCCGTTAGTGAATCTGTCGGCGAATCTCTGCAAGTGCTGTTATGGCTTTTTGGAAAGCATACCGGGGGTAGAGGCAATCTAGCATGGCGAGAATGGGTGGGGTGGGGTGCCTTCGATGACGGCATTGCCCAACTGCCCACGCTCCAGCCGAGTGGCCGTACTGGAAACGACGGGCATCACTTCACTTCCAAAACAAACTCCTGGAGGTCAGAGTTGCCCGCGGGGTCCTCGACCTTCACCGCCACCTCGTAGAGCCCCATCTGAGCACTGGTGATAAGCCACTCGATAAGGCCTGAATTCGAGCCGATGAACATGCCCGGCGGATGTTTGGTGAGGGAGAATGATAGCTCCTCGCCATCGATATCCTCGGCAACCACCTGATAACTGTACAGCAAGGGTGGGTCCCCAGGGAGGACCGTTCCCGAAATGACCAGACCGAAAGGCCCGAGCAGGCCAGGGTCATTGGTCCAGGTCTCAAGTTCGCCCTCCGGTGAGAAGCGGAAGATGTCCGCCGGGGCCGTGCCGCTGCCGTTTTCGTAGTCAGCAGTGTAGACCCGCCCCCAGTTGTCCACCGTCAGAGGAACAGGAAAGAGGTCATTGGGAGCATCGAAAGAGCCGAGCTTCTCGCCACTGAAAAAGTCGTAGCGAATTATGTCCCCCGACGCAGCCAGGACCTCGCCGTTGGGGGAAATCTGAAGCCCCTCCAGCTTTTTGGGATTGCCGGCCCCCGAAAGAGTACCTACCCACTCAAATTCGGAGAAGTCGGGGGAGGCCTCCGCCACATGGATGGTGCTGTCTGACTGGCTGGCCACGAATATGCGAGAGTAGTAGTCAAAGGTGATCCCCGTCAACTGCCCCGCTCCAGGGGGCATTTCGATGGTCATCTCAAATGCGTAGTCTTCCGCCCGGTACTGGTTCAGCTTGTCCGAACCACCAGTAGAAGTAGTGGTGTAGAGATTGCCCACAGAATCAAAAAGCACATTCTCGTTGGCCTCTGACGTCACCTTTGGATAGACCTTGTACTCTACCCCGTAATCCACGAACTCCACGAAAGAACTGTAGGCGGCAACAACCAGGTTGCGGCGCTCATTGAAAGCCATTCCATTGGGCCCATAGGTGAAGAGCGGTGAGGCCACCTCGCTAAAGAGGGGGTGAGTGAAGGTCTGGAGAAAATCCAGAGACTCGGCATCATAGACCCTGACCTCATCCGTGCGGGAGGAGGAGATGAAGAGGACGTCCAGGTCAAATTCACAGCCCAGTGCCTCCCCCACGTCAAAGGAAGCTTCCGGAGCGGACGTAATCTTCGGCTCCCCACAGTCATAGCCAAACAACTCCTCGTCCACCACTCCATCACAGTCGTCGTCCAGCCCATTGCACGTTTCGATAGCCCCCCAATAAAAACCGGCATCGAGGGGCTGACAGTCCGTGAAGTCGGGGTCCCCGTCGTTGTCATCATCCGGATCCACGCAATCCTTCAATCCGTCCAGGTCGTTGTCCGGGAATCCCTCATCCACCGCGCCGTCCCCGTCGTCATCCAGGCCGTTGCAAATCTCCGGTGGCGGCGCAATGTCCTGGGGTTCCATTTCCCCCTCGCTCATGTCCTCGACAACTACCTCCACTTCAACCGTCGCCTCAATCTCGGCCAGGTCGTCAAGGGCGGCACCGAGGTCCCCGTCGCTCAAATCATGGGCCAGAACATCCAAATCCGGTGCGGCCCCGTCAATTCGAGCATCGCCGCTGCCGCTGTGGGTGACCAGAACATCCTGGCCAGAGAGAACCAGATGGGCATCCTGGCCCACCGGGTGACTATCACTCCCCGAGCAGGCAAAATGGCAGCCCACAAGAGCCAGAACAACCGCAACCATCCCCAGCCATCGGTCTCCGGCCTGCCGTATCTGCACTTGAGAGCCTCCCATCACTTGTCGCTGCGCCAATCCAGTGTGCCACGCAGCTTGCTCACAGACAAGGGCAGGGGGAATCCCAACTCCAGCGCTACTTCGTGATGGTGTAGAGGAGAACCATGGAGTCCGATGAGTAGGCCGGGACGGTGAGGGGGGCCGCTGGCAAGGGACCCGGCACTTCGCACCACGAAAGCCGATATCCCGCGTCATGCCCTGCAATTAAGTGCGTAGCGCCCTCCCATTACCCCCCGCCCATTCCCGCTGGGAATGAGCGATAAGCAGTGCCGAGAATAGAAGCAAAGCCACGGAACCACTCGCCCCGTGCCGAGCATACCGTGGCTAGAGGCAGTCGAGCATGTCGAGTTTGGGTGGGGTGGGGTTGCCTTCGATGGCGGCATTGCCCAGCTGACATGCGCCACCCGGGCGGCCGCAAGGAGCGTGGAGGAGAGTCGTTTGGCTCGACACTTCGAGACGAATGGCTACTCCGCAAAGAGAGCGACTGGAGGCCCAGGCGCGCCACCCGAGCGGCCGCATTATGAGCGACTCCTTCCCGCTGCCAGGGGGCTACGCGACCCTGGCTGAAAGCGTACCACCCCTCACGACCGCAGCCACTCTACAACAAGCTCCGCCATATAGAGCGGAAGTGACGTTAGACGATAGCTGATCATCTGGCCGCCCACATTGACATCAAGATCGCGGTCATCGAGGGGACCCGAATGGATTCGCACCGCCTGTCTCACATGGGAACGCGACAGAAACTGGTGGAGCGAACGCAGTCGACCCGTGGCTCCCGACTTGACTTCCACTGGAAGAAGACCCTGCTTGCCCGAAAGCAGAAAATCAACCTCAGCATCGCTCTTGCGCTTCTGCCGGACCCAGTAGTGCAGTCGCTCCGGAGACCTTGTCGGGTCCGAAAGAAGCTGCTGACCCACAAAACACTCGCTCAACCTACCACCAAGTATCTCATGGACCGGGTTCTGCTTCAGCGCCTCCCCTGAGACGCCCAACTCCGCCGCCGCCAGACCGATATCCAACGCTATGAGCTTGTGCGCCGTGCGGGCCTTCGGTTGCATAGGAGCCTCGATAGCAGACGTTGGATAGACATCGTGAACTAGCATCGCTCCATCAAACAGAGCCACCGCGTCACGGCTCTTCGGCCCCTTCTGGTCGGGCACCAGACGCTCATACTTATACCTGAGTCCGTAGGCTTCTTTCAGCCGCGCGAAAGTGCGCTCCAGCGCCCGTACATCACCTGGATATTTCTGGATGTCCTCGGCCAGCGCCTGCCGCAGGTCACGGTGGACCTGCCCCACTGATTCGACGCTCCCTTGCAAAACGAAAGTCGAAACAGCTTCGGGCATTCCCCCAACAAGGACGTAATCAGCCAGCAGCCTGTTCGCTTGTACACGCAAGGCCCCAGCGAGCGGCGAAAGGGAACCAAAGGCGACCTCAATCTCTCCTGCCAGCACCCCGCGGCCCGTAGCTCTGGCAAACTCCAGCAAAGAGAGCGGGGACATCCGACGAAAGGTGACCCGGCCAACAGGAAACGAGAAACCTGCCTCCTTCAATCGCACTCCAAGGTAGGATCCCGCAACTACCACAGCCAGATAAGGATAGTCCTCAAAGAAGAATCGTAGCCACTGGACAACCGTCGGATTTGCTTGCACTTCATCAATGAACAGCAACGTCCCCGATGGCAACTCCGCCAGATTCTCGCGGCTCCTAAGGGCTTGCAGAAACTCCTCGGCGCTGGCGACATTCCGGGTGAGCATCAAGTCATCAAACCGCTCCAGATTCAGTTCTATGTACAGCGGTGCCCTCGTCCCGAAGTTGCGAATCGAGGTCGATTTGCCGGTCTGGCGAGCCCCACTAACCACCAGTGGCTTGCGAGGCCTGGCAGTGTACCAACTCTCAAGCACACCATCTATCTTCCGCTCGAAGTACATGACCCCCCTTTAACCTCGATGCAATTATAAATACGGGGGTATTTCTCTGTCAAGCATGAATAAATTCCGGGCAATCCAGCGGGACGGGCCAAAGGGTGGCGAAGAGCGGCAAAACGAATCACATGAAACCCCCGCCAACTGCCCCGAGGATTGCACCGAAGAAGTCGGCGAGTGCGAAGACTACTTCGCCTGCGAGGACGACAAGGACTGTGTCAAGAGCCAGGCTGGATGCTGCCCCTGCAGCTCCGGCGGCCAATCCATCGCCGTCGCCGCCGCCTGCGAAGATGAATGGCTCAAAGCAATGAACTGCCCCCCCGACATCATGTGCCTCACAGTCTACCTCTGCGACGATTCCGTCGCCGCCTGCAACGACGGGAAGTGTCTGCTGGTGGGCGGCGAACCCGCCGACTAGTACCGCTGGTGTAGCGGCACGGCGCTGATCATGCGAGCGGATAGAACCATGCTAGAAGGTGGCGAACCACAAATGCCGATATCCCGCGTCATGCCCTGCAAACATGTGCGGCGCGCCCTCCCATTACCCCCCGCCCATTCCCGCTGGGAATGAGCGATAAGCACTGCCAAGCATCGCTGGCAAAGCCGTGGAACCACCCGAGTTGTGCCGAGCATACCGTGGGTAGAGGCAATCGAGCATGTCGAGGATGGGTGGGGTACCCGTGCCCCACCATCGATTGGTCCAGGAGGCCCGAGGCCGACACCCTAGTCTTTGACTAGGAGGGGAGCAGTAGCAAAAAAAGCTTGACAAATCCGGCAGTTATGGAATATGGTGCGGTTTGAACACGTGGTGATTTGAGCGTCAGCTTGCCGCCACGTAAAACAAGGAGCTAAAGCGATGAATGAACCACTCTCTATTGATCTCGAAACAGAGTTTTCCGACGTTGCCGGGTTGCTGGACAAGACCGGGATTGAGATGGCCCAGACGGTGCTCGATACCCTGCCGGACATGCACCCCATCTTCCCCGCCATGGTGAAGAAGGGAATCTTGCTCCACGGAGGCCGGCCCCCCCTGGCTCGAGCGTGCGGCTATCTCAATATCACGAAAGGGTGCCGCCGCGTCGATAGCTGGGCCGCGGGAGAAGATCTTCCCGGAGCCAACATGTATGGTGCTGTGGCGGAGGCGCTGGCGATCGAGCGGCAGGAGGTCGACGATGCCTGCGTCCACGACCGACGCACCCGACAGGTAGCAAGGGCTAGAGAACGGGCTCTGGACCCCAGTTACACATTGGTGCTACGCATCATGGCTGCCGTCTACAATCGTTTCAAGCTGGACGCAGACCTGACGCTCAGAGAGGCGCTCCTAGCCGCCTGCACCTCGTTCATGAAAGAGTCAATCAAGTTCCGGCGCTGCCTCGTTCTGCCAAACGGCCTCTCAGTCTTTATTACCGGGGAGGGGCGACTGGAGAGCTACTCGGGTGCGAGTCCATCCGGCGGAATTCAGCTCCCGTTGGTCCCCCAGTAGACACTTCTCCACCCCCCCACGACACCATTTGTCGCACCTGCTTGTATAGAGTGGGTCGGCAGATGGCGAAAACAGATTTGGAGGTTCATATGGCATTAAGCAAAAGAGCGCAGGGGAAACGAAATCGGTCACAGTTCAAAAACAGTGGCGGTGGTGCGGAGATGGGAGTTGACCAACTCCGCAGCTTTGTGGCCCGGACCTCGAAGCGGCTGGTGGGGCAGCATGCCTTGAATCAGAACCTCATTACCTTCCTGCTAAGGGATATTGGGCCGAGGCGCAAAAAGCAGTTTGTGAAAGAAGTTCAAAAGCTACTCATGGTGGATGGGGAAATGGGATGTGAAGTGAAGGAAGGTCCCCGGGCCCTCGTGGTGGAAGAGTCCACCGGGATCCTCATCGACCCACGCCTGATAGAAGAAGTGGCTGAAGAAGACAAACCTCCCAAAAAGATGGGGACCGGGCTCGCCATCGAGCGGCAGATCAGGCGAGCCGAAGATCCTGACGAGGCCGAGCGGGCAGTTGAGGCGCTCATGCTGAAGTGGCTGGAGCGCTGCAACCCGGAAGAGGAAGTGACTGCACCCGCGCTGCTGGAGCTGGCCGAGGCCTTCACCCTGGAGCAGGCCGAAGTGGATATCATCCTCTTCCTCCTCGCCTACCGCCTGACCCCTCACTTCGAGATGTTCTGCGACCGCCATCGGGTCCCCGACTGGCCCTATCTCATGGCCACCGCTGCTGATGTATCGGCCAGCCGCATCCGAGAATTGCTAGCCGAAGATGCCCCCCTGCGCGCCAACGGCCTCGTCGCCAGATATGATGAAGACTTCCCCCCCTACTACTCGCTCTCTCCCACCGTCGGGGATTTCCTTACTGGCCTCTCCGAGCGACCGCTGGCAGACCTCTTTGTCACCGTCGATACCTTCGACACCTACCCCGTCGAGAGCTTCCTCGTGGAAGACCACGCAAAGACCCTGGTGCAGTCGCTGATTGGCGGCAATGAATCCTGCCATATCCTTCTCCACGGCCAGGCTGGCACTGGCAAGACTGAGTTCGCCAGGTCCCTCATCAGGGAGTCAGGTAAGCGCATCTGCTTCGTGGAGCCAGGGGAGGAGGGCAAAGCTACAGAGCGCCGCACCGCGCTGGCTGGCGGTGCCCGCATGGCCCGCCCCGCCGAGGCTGTGCTCATCGTCGATGAAGCCGATAGCCTGCTCAATACCGACCACCCCTTCCGCCGCGCCATCGTGGACAAGGGATGGGTCAATATGTTCTTGGACCGCGCCCCAGCCATCGTTATCTGGATTACCAACCAGATGGGGGCCGTCCCTACCTCCATCCGGCGGCGCTTCAATTATGCCATCGAATTCAAACCCCTGGCCCGCCAGCAACGAGTGGCCATGTGGGACCGTGTCCTTGCTGGCACTCCCTTTGAGGAACTCGTCAATTCCTCCATGCGCCAGCGGCTGGCGGGCTCGTTTCACGTCGATGCCGCAGGGATCTCCGGGGCCGTGCAAAGCGCCCTGCGGCTGCTCAGTATTGATGAAGCAGACCCTGCAATTGCCGAAGCGCTGCTCACGGATCTCCTCACCAGCCATCAACTCCTGGTGACCGGCATGCCGCCCCATGAAGTGATCTCCACCGCCAACAACTACCGGCCTGAAGCCCTCCACATCGACGGCGACCGAGGGGCCCTCGAAGAATCCCTCATCACCGCCGCCAGTGCCCGGGAGCAAGGCCACGAGGATACCCGCGTAAACCTCCTCTTCTGGGGGCCGCCAGGCACCGGCAAGACTGAATATGCCAAACACCTGGCCGCTGGTATGGGCATGAATCTGGTGGTCAAGACGGCCTCGGAGCTACTCGACATGTACGTGGGCAACACCGAGAAGCTCATCCGAGCCGCCTTCGAAGAGGCCGCCGGGGAAGATGCCATTCTCTTCATCGACGAGGCCGATTCCTTCTTCACCGAGCGGGCGGGAGCCAGTCGCTCCTGGGAGGTCACCCGCACCAACGAGCTACTCCAGCAGATGGAGCGCCACAACGGTATCTTGATCTGCTGCACGAACTTCCTCCACGGGCTCGACAAGGCTGCCCTCAGACGTTTCGATTGGAAGGTGGAGTTCAAGGCCCTCGACGATACCCGCTTACTCCTCACCTACCAGGAGTACTTCGGGGAAGGGCGACCGGTCCTCACCAACGAGCAGCAGCGCCGCCTTACGGGCGCCGTTGGGGTGACTTTTGGCGACTTCCGGGCCGTCGTCGGCCGCTTTCGATTCGCCGGGGACGAGACCCTCACCCACGACACACTCATTGACGCAATACTCGCCGAAGTGGCCTACCGCAAAGGGGACGGAGCGGGACGCAAACTGGGCTTTGCATAAGGAGGAATCGAATGGAGTTCTCTACGAATCGCAGTGATGTTTCCCACGCGCTGGTACACCTTGTGAAAGGAGAGGTTATCCACCTGGAAGGAGATATTGTCCAACTCGTGAACATCGATAGCTGGCACGCTGACGAGTGGGGAGTCACCATTACCTGCCGACCTCTCCAGACTCCGGGTCTGCCGGTCGATGACACGCAGCCCTTTGAACTCTGTGCCGCATGGGAGGTGCTGGCCACCACCGATTCAACGCTCATCGCCTACCACGCCTCCTGGCAACTCGCCATCGACCCCACCGTGGTGTCCCAAGCCATTGTCGCAGCAGGCACTGCAAAAGGCCCAGAGAGCGCCAGACTCGCTGTCATACGGCTCGCCCGGTGACGAAGAGACCGCTTGTCGCTCGAACCAGCAACTGCACTGCCGTCGGTTTCGATGGCACATCGAACCACACAATCAGATAGCGAACCGCCAAGGCCGATGTCCCGCGTAATGCCCTGCAAACATGTGCGGCGCGCCCTCCCATTACCCCCCGCCCATTCCCGCTGGGAATGAGCGATAAGCAGTGCCGAGCATAAAAGCAAAGCCACGGAACCACCCCCGCTGTGCCGAGCACACCGTGGGTAGAGACAATCGAGCATGTCGAGGATGGTTTGGGTGGCGCGTAGCCCGCGCTGACTCTGGCGTGGATCTGCGATAGCCCTTTCCCTTCGACAGGGAAAGGGTTGGGATAGGGATGCCCGCGCTGACTCTGGCGTGGATCTGCGATAGCCCTTTCCCTTCGACAGGGAAA
>CAZFVN010000162.1:0-11604 GCA_964522395.1 uncultured Myxococcales bacterium | reverse complement strand
GGTGTTGGGCCGGTTCTTTGGCGACGGAGGGTCGGATAGGGGACTCGCCAGATGGGCCGAGTCCCTACTACCTCACTTCCCCAAACCAACCAACAGCAAATCCACCACATCCCCGGAGAACTTCTTCAGTGCTTCGCGTGAGTTGAAGCGGTAGTAGGGCGGCGTCAGAAACTCAAAAAGCTCGGCCAGCAATTGCCCGGTGGCCGCGGGGTCTTTGGCGGTGATGGTACCCTTTTCCACCCCTTCGTTGACGATTTGGGCCAGCAGTTCGCCGTGGCGACGGACGTAGCCGTCGAGGCGCTCCACGATTTCCGGCAGGATGGAGGCGATAACGTCGCCGCCATGCGCGTATCGATTCACTAGATCATAGAGCGTCATGACGCGGTAAATGACGCACTCCCGGAGGCGCTGTTGGGGCGGCGAATTCTGGGCTGCGATGCGCTCGAGTTCGACGGTGATTCGCTCGTTGGTAAGGTCTGTAAGTGAGAGCATGATGTCGGTCTTGGACTTGAAGTAGAGGTAGACCGTTCCCTTGCCCACGCCTGCCTTCTTGGCGATATCGTCTATTGTCGTCTTGCCATATCCGTAGTGCCGAATTAATGCCCAGGCCGCGTGGAGGATCGCTTCGCGCTTGGCCCCCTTTACGGGTCTTTCAGCGGTGGCGCTTTGGGGGCTCATTTGGCCTTCTTCTCGTGCATTGGTCGCGGAAAGGCCAGGGATTCGGTGAGGACGAACGCGGCCTGCAAATAGGAGGTCGGACAGAGGGGGAAACACTCCTTGCATTCATTACACTCTTTGGCCGCAATCTCTGGCACGAAACAGATCTCCTTGTACATCCCCCGGTCGATGAATCCCACGGCATCCTTCTGCTTCACTTCGGCGCAGTAACGGACACAGAGACCGCAGTGGATGCAGAAGGAGGACTCCTGGGCAAAGCGGTTGCGGTTCACCCCGTATTCAGCCGCGTACTTCTCCAATTGCGGCGAATCGGGAGCGTGGGCCATAAGCAGCTCTAGGATCATCTTGCGAATCTTGTCGATCTTCTCTGAACGGGTATCTACAACCAGCCCTTCCTCTGCCAGGTAGACGCAAGAGACCACCATCCTCGTCCAGCCGCCAGCATCGATTTCGACCATGCAAAGGCGACAACCACCAAAGGGCTCGAGGCGGTCGAAGTGGCAGAGGGTGGGGATCTCGATGCCAGCTTTGGTCGCGGCCTCGAGTACGGTCATGCCGGTGGACGCCGCAACCTTTCTACCATCAATTTGCAGGTGGAATTCGCTCATGCTCTCACCTCGCCTGAGACCTTCTTGACGGCCCCGAATTTCGCCGGGCAAACATCGAAACAGATGCCGCACTTGGTGCACTTCTCAGAATCGATAACGTGGACCTGCTTCTTGGCACCCTCAATCGCGTCCGCCGGACATTTCTTCAGGCATATCATGCAGGCCTTGCACTTCTCCGGGTCCACTTGATACTCGATAAGATCTTTGCAAGAGAGAGCAGGACAGCGCCCTTCATTGATATGTGCTTCATACTCTTCCCGGAAATACTTCAGCGTACTCAGGAAGGGGTTAGGCGCACTCTTACCCAGGGCACACAGAGAGGCATCCATGGCAACTTCCGAAAGCTCTTCCAGCAACTCCAGGTCGCCCTCTTTCCCTTTGCCCTTAGTAATGTTGGAGAGAATCTTGTCCATCTGCCGCAAGCCCTCCCGGCAGGGCACGCATTTACCGCAGGATTCGTCCGTCAAGAAGTTAATGAAGTAGCGGGCCACGTCCACCATGCAAGTCTCTTCGTCCATGACGATCATACCGCCCGAGCCCATCATGGAGCCAACCTTCGACAGTTCGTCAAAGCCCACCTGGAGGTCGAGTTGCTCTTCTGGGAGACATCCGCCCGAAGGTCCACCGGTCTGTACCGCCTTGAATTTCTTATCGCCCGGTATTCCACCGCCGATCTTGTAAACGATATCCTTCAGGGTCATGCCCATGGGCACTTCTACCAGACCGGTATTGGTGATCTTGCCGACCAGAGAGAAGATCTTGGTTCCCTTGCTGCTCTCAGTCCCAATCTCATTGAACCACTGCGCGCCATTACTGATGATCGCAGGGACGTTAGCCCAGGTCTCCACGTTATTGAGCACGCTCGGTTTCTGCCAAAGACCCTTCATGTTGGAACGCACGTATTTCGGGCGCGGCTCCCCCACCCGTCCTTCGAGGGCAGTCATGAGCGCAGTAGATTCGCCACAAACAAAAGCGCCGGCTCCCTGGTGTACGAATACTCTGAAATCGAATCCGGAACCGAGGATGTTCTCTCCCAGCAGGCCATATTCCTCTGCCTGGACGATTGCTAGTTTTACGTTCTCAACCGCCAGGGGATACTCCTGCCGGACATAGAAGTAACCCTCTTTGGCACCGATGGCGTAGCCACCGATGATGAGGCCTTCCAGAATAGCGTGAGGATTTCCCTCGAGGAGCGCCCGGTCCATAAACGCGCCGGGGTCACCTTCGTCGGCGTTGACGATAACGTACTTGGGATCCTCGGGGGAGTTGGCAGAACCCTCCCACTTGCGACCCGCGGGAAATCCGGCTCCGCCCCGGCCCCGCAAATTCGCCTCTTTGACTTCATCAACCACCTGCCTGGCAGTCATCTCGGCCAGGGCCTTTCGCAATGCCGCGTAGCCACCTACGGCCAGATAGTCGTCAATGCTTCGAGAGTCCACCCGACTATTCTCACAGAGAATTCGGCGTTCCTGGTGGTGGTAGAAGGGAATCTCTGATTCGTGAACAGTTCGCTCTCCAGTTTCCGGGTCTGAGAAGGTCAGGCGTTCCACTACCTCCCCGTTTTTCAGGGTATCCGTTACGATCTCTGCCACGTCTTCAGGCTTCACCTGCACATAGCAAATCTCTTCGGGATGAATCACCACCACCGGGCCCTGTTCGCAGAAACCGGGGCAACCGGTCCCACGGGAATCAACCTTCGCTTCCAGGCCCTGCGCCTGCAACTCCTTCTTGAACGCGGAGATCACTTCGTCTGCACCCAGGGCGAGACAACCTGAACCAGCACAAATGGCGACGCATGGGGTCTCAGGACCTCTTCTGGCTCGAACTTCTTGCCGCAGATTCTCTAGATGTTCGGGGCTATTCAACCGCTCCATAATATCCCTCTACTCGTAGCTCTTCAGCACGTCCGCTGTGTCCGCGGCCGAGATTTTGCCGTGTGTTTTGCCGTCAATTTCCACCACTGGACCGAGCGCGCAGCAACCGAGGCAGTTCACCGTCTCCAGGGAATATCGCAACTCCAGGTCTGTCTCCCCAGGTTTGATCCCAGTCAAGTCCTGCACCGTATCCAGAACTCTACCCGCACCCCTTACGTGGCAAGCCGTACCCATGCAGACATGCACGTTGTGGCGTCCCTTCGGCACCAAACTGAATGCCTTGTAAAAGGTGGCGATATGCTTCACCCGGGTAAGTGGGACTTCGAGCCGTGAACTCACTCGCTCCAGCGCTTCCGGGGGCAACCAATTCTCTTGCTTCTGAATATCCAGGAGAATCTGGATCAGCTCACTGGCATCGCCTTTGTGTCCATCAATGATCTGGTCAACTTGTTTACTATCCATCTCTTCCTTCTTTAGTCTCAAGCCAAATGACGGTCCGAAATGTGGGTCATCCTTGCTCCGGTTGCTCTGCTTCCGGGGAGCCCCTCGGACTGCGACTTGACGTCGGTCCCGAGGCGTACTCCTCCACGTTCCCTTCGCTGGACCGTCCCTTTCGGACCTCGGAACCGCCACTCAGTGCGTAACGCTTTTGTGCGCCATCATACTTCACCAACCCCTGCCTCGATGTACTCCCCAGATGTTTGGCGACATCTGACGGGGTCAGGCTAAGGTGCTCTGCAATCTCGGCGGTGGTGGAAGGATTCTCCTCCAACAGCGCCAGGATCTGACTCACCGCCAGTTTGTCAGCAATCAAGTCCTTGAAGAGAGCATCAACTGTCTCACTGGCATAGAATTCGGCGTAGGCTTCTTCCGACTTCGCAGCAATTCGTAACTTCTCCCGCTCCACCAGCTTTAAGTAGGGAATCAGCTTCTCGATGGCCGACAACCGGGCGCGTAGTCCTTGTTCGTCGATACCTTCACTGGACCCCAACGGCCCCAGCTCTTTCAACTGCGCAGAGAAGCTGTTCATCACCTCAGCAAAGCGAGTACCTTCTGATGCGGAAATCCACTCCAAGCGCAATCGGTCTGGACTGATGCCCAGATGCGAAAAGAGCCTCTTCGTCAGGTACATGTTTCCTAAGGCATCATAGTTACCTTCGGTGACGTAGTGGCATTCACCGGGCCAGCAGCCGCCAATAATGACACCGTCTGCACTTTTCACGAAAGCCCGCAGCACGAAAGCGAGGTCTACCCGCCCCGTGCACATAATCCGGATGACCTTAATCTCCGGCGTGTACGTTTGTCTGGTAACTCCAGACAGGTCTGCCGCGGAGTACGCTCACCAATTGCAGAGGAAAGCGATGATCTTCGATTTCTCTTCCATCCGGTCCCCTTCTTCCTGGGTCCATTTGAGGTTTCGAACCAATGCCCCGCCCATGCGGGAAAGCCCTTCTAAGCAAGGGCCGCGTCAATCTGGTCCATTACCTCTTTGTCAGTAAAATGCTTCAACACAATGGCACTGGTTGGGCACTTCGCACTACAGAGGCCATCCCCTTTGCAGAGCACGGGATTCACAACTGCCTTGGCCCCCTTTGGAGTATCTTGGAACGAAATCGCTCCATAGCTGCAGGCCGTTATACAGGCCCCGCAGGATACGCAATCATCTTCTTCTACTTCGCAAACCGAACCGGACGCGGTAACCGTATCCTGGCTCAACAGACTCCCGGCACGTCCCGCCGCCCCTAACGCCTGAGCAATGGTCTCCGAGATATTCTTCGGGTAATGGTTAGTGCCTCCCAGGAATACGCCATCCGCCGCGAAATCTACTGGGCGTAGCTTCACGTGGGCCTCCTGGAAGAACCCGTCGGGATTCATGGCCACCTTGAACCAACGAGCGACTTCAGAAGCGCCCGCTGCGGGAACGACGGCCGCCGAAAGTACAAGCAGGCTATTGTCGATCTCCAAATTCTTCTGGAGCACCGGGTCCGTTACCGTAAGACGCAGCACCGGTCGCCCTTCATCGTCAGTCGCGGCTTCCACTTCAGGCTTGGCATCGGCCTCAAAGCGGACGAAGCGAATTCCCTTTTCGGCAGCTTCCCGGTAGGCATCTTCGCTAAATCCGTAGGTCCGCATATCCCGATAGAGCACATAGATGTCCAGTTCGGGATAGTCCTCTTTCAATTTGAGGGCGTTCTTCACTGCCTGACCGCAGCAGACCCGGGCACAGTAGTTCTTCTCTTCACTGCGGCAACCAACACACTGGATCATGGCCAGACTGGTTGCCTCGGCCAGGCGCCCGTCACCCTTTACAACGGCCTCTTCCAACTCCAACTGTGTGAGGACGCGGTCATCTTCCCCATATAGATATTCGGTGGGCTTGTACTCGTCTGCCCCGGTAGTAAGAATCGCTGCTCCGTGGCAAATCTCCCTCACCCGCCCTTCAAATTCGACTGTGGTTACGAAGTTGCCCACGTAACCAGACACGTCGGTAATTGTGGCACTGTGGGCCACCTGGATTCGCTGATGTTTGTAGACCTTCTCGATCAACTCCTTGATATAGCTCTGAACATCGAGGCCATCCAAGGTAGACCGAATTCGCAGCGCCATACCGCCCAGGTCCTTCTCTTTCTCGACGAGATGTACGTCGATTCCTTGGCTGGCAAGACTCAAGGCACTGGTCATACCGGCGATACCACCACCTACAACTAAAGCAGCTTTGGTCACCGGTAAATCGAATTCCTGGAGAGGTTCGAGGTTCTTCGTCCGGGCCACGGACATACGAACGATGTCTTTGGCCTTTACGGTCGCCTCTTCCTTCTGCTTCGAATGGACCCAGGAACAGTGCTCACGGATATTGGCCATATCGAAGAAATACTGATTGATACCCCCCTCCCGCAAAGTGTCCCGGAAGAGTGGCTCGTGGGTACGCGGGGTGCATGCTGCCACCACCACCCGGTTCAGTCCCTTCTCTCGAATCGTATTGGAGATTTGTGCCGCGGCATCGGTGGAGCAGATGAAGAGGCCTTCTTCGGCGTGGGTAACGTTGTCGAGGGAGAGGCTGTAGTCCACCACCGATGGAATGTCTACAATCCGTCCGATGTTCGCACCGCAATGGCAAACAAAAACACCTACTTTCGCGTCTTCGTCAGTGACGTCCCGCTCTTCCGGGTAGACTCGGTCCCGGGCCAGTTTGCCGCGCCGGTAGTCCAGCATCTCGCCGACTTGAGCGCTGGCTCCACTGGCGGTCATAACCGATTCGGGAATGTCGATGGGACCACGGAACGCACCACTTACCAGAATCCCCTCTCGTGAGGTCTGTACCGGGTTAGTGGAATCAGTTTCGCAGAATCCGTAGGGCGTCAATTCGATTCCGAATTTCTCAGCCAACCCCATGGAGTCTTTGGGCGGGCACAAGCCAACACCCAGCACCACCAGGTCGAATTCGTCTTCCTTCACTCCGTCATCCGGGGTGGAGTACCGAATTACCACGTTCTTGCTCTCCGGGTCCTCGCCACTGGCCTGGACGTAGCTGCGAACAAAGGTCACGTCCGAGAGATTCTCGGCCCGTTGGTAGAACCGTTCAAAGTCCTTGCCGTGGGAGCGAATGTCATTATGAAAAATCGTTGCCACCATATCCGCGTTGTGATCCTTAGATAGGATTACCTGCTTCTGGATATAGGAGCAGCAGACCGAGGAGCAGTAGCTGTTGCCACCCTCGATTACCTGCCGTGACCCGACGCAGTGGATCCAGGCGATCTTCTGAGGATGCTTCTTGTCGGAGGGGCGGAGGATCTCCCCTTCGTGGGGGCCCGTGGCGCAAAGCAGCCGTTCGAAGTCGAGGCTGGTGACTACATTCTCATAGGTGCCGTATCCGAAATCCCCTCGCGTCGCCGGGTCAAAGGTATCCAGGCCGGGGGAAAGCACAATAGCGCCGACGTTGATCTCGATTTGCTCCGGTTTCTGATGGAGGTCAATGGCACCATTCTTACAAACCGCCGTACAGATTGAGCATTTCTTTTCTTCCAGATATAGACAGCGTTCATCGATATACGGGACCAGTGGCACCGCTTGTGAGAAGTAGATGTGGACTGCTTTGTTGCCACAGAGGTCCTGGTTAAAAGGATCAGGGACCTGAACCGGACAATACTCCACGCAAGTTGTGCAGCCGGTGCACTTGTCCTCATCGATGTAACGCGCCTTCTTCGTCAGTGAAACAGTGAAGTCACCGGCTTTGCCATCCACCCGGTCAACTTCAGTATAGGTCATGATTTCGATGTTTGGATGGCGGTCGCACTCGATGAACTTCGGCGACTCGATGCACATGGAGCAGTCGTTCGTCGGGAACGTCTTGTCGAGCTGGGCCATCTTCCCGCCAATGGTCGGGGCGCGGTCCACCAGGAAGACCTTGAAGCCGGAAGTGGCCAGGTCCAGCGCCGCCTGGATTCCACTGATCCCACCACCCACAACCATCACATCGCCAAATGTGCCGCCGGGCATTATTCTATCTAGTTCCTTATCCAATTTCTCCATCCTTGATCCGGGAATCAGTGCTAGTCCTGGATCACCTCGTGGATTAATTCTGTGATGTCCCGAATCTCCAATTTTGCATCGTCTGCAAGATTCAGGCGGGCTTCTTCGAAGTGGGTGATACAGTATGGGCAGGAGGTGACGAGTACCTCTGCTCCCACCTCTTCAGCCTGCGCCAGTCGCAGATCAGAGAACCGTTCGTCTTTGTGTGTGTCTGCCCAAATCCTGCCACCGCCACCACCGCAGCAGAGGCTCTTTTCCCGGTTGTCTCGCATCTCTACCAAATCGAGTCCTGGGATCTTGTGGAGAATATCTCTTGGCGCGTCATAGATGCCGTTATGGCGCCCCAGATAACACGGGTCGTGGTACGTCACCTTCTTTGCGAAGTCACCCTTCAGCTCCAGTCTTCCTTCGGCCAGTAGTTCCAATAGAAAACTGGTCATGTGGACAACTTCGAAGTTGACCATGAACTCGGGGTATTCTTTGACGAAGGTCTCGTAGCAGTGGGGGGAAGCGACAAGGATTCTCTTTACGCCGTTGTCAATGAACGTCTTGATGTTCTCGCGGGCAAGTGAGCGGAAAGCTTCCTCACCACCTGTCTTTCGAATCGATTCACCGCAGCAGCTCTCTTTGGAACCAAGAATCCCGAAATCGACGCCCGCTTGCTTGAGGATCTTCGCAGTTGCCACTGCGGCTTTCTTCATTCTGGGGTCATAACTGTAGTAGCAACCGACGAAGTAGAGAACCTCCATACCCTCCTTGAACTTCGGCACTCCCAGTCCATCGGCCCAGTTGCCACGATTTGCCCGCTCTTCCTGCAGCGGGTTGCCATCGGCAGTGAGGCTTCCTCTCACCGCCCGCACGGCCTTTACCGAACCGGGAAATACGCCGTATTCAGAGGCGACTTTGCGCAGGGAAACCACGGTCTCAATCTGGCCCACGCCGCGAGGGCAATTGTCCGGGCAGGTGCCGCAGGTCGTACAGGTCCAGATCTCCTCTCCCTCAATCTCGGCAAGCCCCAGGGAGGCTTCCCGTACTACCTTGCGCATACTGAAATCTTTGACCCGATTCCAGGGGCAGACGACGTCGCATTTGCCGCACTGGTAGCAGAGGCTGCAAGAGACTGCACCCGCCTCCTTGAACTCGTCGATGATCTCTTTGAATGGGGCAACTGTTTCCATTGGCTTCGTCATCTTCAACCTATGCCTCTGGGCTTAGTCCTTCTTGGACATCCGGGCTACGATCTCGGCAATCTTGTCCAAACCGTATTTGTCCGCCAACGACTCCAGTCCGATTTCCGCCTCCGCCTGTACCTCTTCCGGCTCTTCGTCGACCTCACGCTCAACGTAGGTGAGGGCATCGGTGATGCACCACTTGACGCACTTGGGCTCGTCGAGGGGCGGGTCGGTCTCGCACATGTCGCACTTCAAGGGGAGACCCGAATCGGGTTCTTTGAAGAGGTCACGGGAGGGGCACGAAGCGCGGCAAAACGCACACTCGTCATACTCCTTTCCGTTGATTACGTACTTGTCCCGCCCGGTGCATTCCGCGGGCGTGTACTCACCCGCGTAGACTGGAATGTAGATGTCCTTGAGCGGTTCGTGGATGACCCGAATTCGTGACCTGGCCGGATTGTTGCTGCTGTATCGGGGCAACGCGTGGAAAGCGGAACAAACTGCTTCACATGCCCGGCAACCGTTGCACTTGTCCACATCGATGTTAATCGTCTTGACGACCTTCTTCTTTGTCTCAGCCATTACTCTGCACCGCCTTCGCTGCCAGTGAGGATTCCTCTCGTCAGAAAGTCCTCGGCAACGTATTCCAGTCCCAGTTCAGTCAGTGACTCTTCGGTAGGGATGCCGTTCTTGTTCCAGCCCTTGAACGCGTAATAGGTGTCCAGCAGCTCGGCTTCCAATTCGGGGAAGCGGCGGCGCCAGTGGTTCTCCGGGGGCTTTTCGTCCTTGCGCCGCATGCCTCGCCGGATGTTCACCGCCCGAATCAGATTGCGATTGCGTTTGGCGATCTCCGTGAGCTTGTCCTTGTCCATCTCGATGCCCGCACCTGCCGTAATGAAGATGGGCAGATTGTGAATGTGGTAGGGCGGCTTGAGGGGGAATGAGGAGAGCCCGGCGCAAAGGCCCAGGGAATCGTCGATGTAGTGCATCTGCTCCTGCCAGTTGACGATTTCGCTGGTGGCCTCAGGGGGCGGGTAGTGGGGGATCGATTTCTCGCCCCGCGGCTCCCACTCCACGAACCACTCTTTGAAGCGCTCGTCGGGAACGTGCGGCCAGTCCTTGACGAATTCCTCCCGGTCCTCCCGCTTGAAGAAGGGAGCCTGAGGGAAGTTGCCTTCGATCTGCGTGATGTTGATCTTTTCACCGGTGGCATACATGAGGAAGTAAATGGGGTTGAGCATGCCGAGTTTGAGGGGGAGCTGCTCGTGCTTCTTGATGGTGTTGTGCGAGTATTCCTCAGCCCCTTTGCCGATGCGCTTGGCCGCCCAGTGTGTGCCGTCAGCCAGATAATCTCCGATTCCTTCACGGCGGACAATTCTGTCCAGCAGCCAGTAGAACCGTTCTTCGTTGTCCTCGGGCAACCCCTCCACGTCTTCGTCAGTGAGAATGCCCGCCTCGAGCAGTTCCAGGCCAAAGGCCATCACCTGCGGGGCTGAGAAGCCGTCGACTCCATATTCCGTGGCCTTCTGCGCAATACTCAGGCCGAATTTCAGGTCCGAATGGGCGGCCATGGTATAGGTGAGTTTGGAGAAGCACTTCATCATATAGGTGGGCAGCCCCGGCACGGATACCGTGGCACCGCATTTGAGGGGACAGTTGTAGCAGCTTATGAGTCTGGTGCGCATGCTCTCAAGTGTCTCGGTCCACTGCTCGGCAATCTCTTCAGTCCAGAAGCCTTTCTTTCGAGTTCGGGAGTTGCCCCACATGAAGTTCTCGGTGTGCCACTTTTCGTCGTGGATGGCCATTTCCTGGGGAGAGCCGAGGCCGGCGAGAATGGGCATTACACCGGGAATGGGGTTTCCATCCCGCTGCTTGATGTAGTCGAGAACATCTTCGCACATCCCCATGAACTTCTCGGGATCGGCAACATTGACGTCGTTGGTGCCACGCACCACAATCGCCTTGAGTCCCTTGTCGCCCATGACGGCACCGAGGCCACCGCGGCTGGCGCTGGAACGGCCCTGCTCGATGGAAGCGAAAAAGACGCGGTTCTCACCCGCCAATCCGATGGCAGAAACCTGGGCTTTGGGCTCGTTGAGTTCCTGCTTGAGCAACTCGGCAGTCTCAACTGACCCTTTGCCAGCCAGGTGAGACGCATCTCGGATTTCCACCTTGTCGTTGTGTATCCAGAGGTAGACGAGGTCCGGGGACTGTCCCCGAATAACGACCTTGTCGTAGCCGGCGTACTTCAGCTCCGGTGCCCAGAAACCGCCCATCATGGAAAAGGCCATGAGTTTGGTCTGCGGCGAGAAGCTGGAGACAATGGTGCGATTGCAGCCCACGGCCGGGGTGCCGCACAAGAGCCCGGTGCTGAAGATCAGCAGATTCTCTGGTGAGAAGGGGTCAGTTTCTGGAGGGACACGATCCCAAAGAAGCTTGGCACTCGTCCCTAGCCCACCGAGGTACTTCTCGGTTAGCTTCGGATCCGTGGGTACCCGCTCGATGTTTCCCCGTGAGAGGTCAACCTCTAGATTGAATCCAATTTCTCCGTACCTCATCGTCACCCCTGAGCAACTTGTGTCTCGGCAAACTGACCAAAAATCAATCCTGGTCAGTATTCCATTTGTAGGGCTGTGGTGCAAGGGAAAAAGCGTGGGGCCCCGTAGGGGCGGGGGGGAACTACTCGTCCCATGTGACTAGAGCCCTATCAGTCCGGCCTTTGGCCGGCCAGCTTTCCCACGG
>CAZFVN010000161.1:0-11633 GCA_964522395.1 uncultured Myxococcales bacterium | reverse complement strand
TAACGCCATACCTCCCTTCAAGAACGGACCGGGGTACAGCCGTGATCAGATCGTGGCAAGTGTAGTAGAAACGCGATGTCGTTGATTCGCGGGTGCGACCCACGTATGATAGGCGGGCTACGGAGGATTCTTGATGCGACGTTTCTTTGCCCTGGCTCTTCTCCCTCTCTTCTTGTTTGGATGCGGCAGCAGCAATTCGCCGCAGGTGGTTATCGACCTGAGCGGTACTATTGATGCCCCATCCGAGGTCGCGCCGCTCGATGCAGTTGCGGAAGCCACCGGCGATGTGGCGCTCCTTGATGGGCCTGCGGTTGATGTAACCGATGCGGACCAGCAGCCTGACCTCCCCGAGGTGCTTCCCGATATCGTGGAGGAAGACATCTGCCAACCCGATTGCAAGGGCCGGGACTGTGGCCCCGATGGTTGCGGCGGTTTCTGTGGCCAGTGTTTGAGCTGGTGTTTCCCCGGCTGCGAGAGCGGAGAACCCTTCCCCGTGCCTGACCTGTGTGACCAGGATAGTGGTCTTTGCGCGTCGGTCTGTTGCCCCAATTGCTGCAACAAGGATTGCGGGGACGATGGCTGTGGCGGAATCTGCGGCGAATGCCCCGAGTTTGGCTATTGCACTGCCGGTGGCGGCTGTGGGTGCGACTTCCTTGACTGTGGTGACGGGTGTTGTCCCGAAGGTGATATTTGCGTCGAAGACGATGCCGAGCAAGAGGTCTGTTGCTTGCCGGACTGCGAGGGGAAGATCTGCGGTGGCGATGGTTGTGGAGGGAGCTGCGGCAAGTGCAAGAAGGGTTTTGATTGTATTGAGGGGGAGGAGTGTGTCTGCGCCTTTGAGGGCTGCGGTGACAACTGCTGTGGCGATGGTCAGGCTTGCACCGCAGATGGGTGTTGTTTGCCAATCTGTGGCGGCAAAGAGTGCGGCGGCGACGGTTGCGGGTATGACTGTGGAACTTGCGACGCAAACATGGCATGTGAGGCAGACAAATGTGTCTGCGCATATGACGCCTGCGATGATGCCTGCTGTGGCGAATCGGAACTATGCATAGATGGCGGTTGCTGCGAACCAGACTGCAACAACCAGCAGTGTGGGTCTGATGGCTGTGGGGGTAGTTGTGGTAGCTGCGGTGAGAATCAGGTCTGTGTTGGTGGCGGCAAGTGCGCCTGCCAGTTCGCGCCTTGCGGTGGGGCCTGTTGCGGCCCGGCTGGCATCTGCTACCAGGGGGCCTGTTGCGAGCCTGCTTGCGCCGTTGCGGAGTGTGGGGATGATGGTTGCGGCGGCACGTGTGGTGAATGCGATGCAGGATGTTACTGCGGCGGAGGAACCTGCCTCGGATCTTGCGGTGAGTGTGTGCCAGATTGTGGGGGAAAGGAGTGCGGCTGGGACGGATGTGGCGGGAGTTGTGGCACTTGCGGCGGAAATGAGCAATGCAATACCGATACCTGGCAGTGTGACCCGGGCAAGTGCAATCTGCCCACAATATTCCCCGGTGATTCCTTCAAAATGAATTCTCTGAAGGCGGGCGAGAATGGGCAGGAAGGGGAGGCGGTTGATGTAGACAACGACCCCGAAAGCTGCGCACCGTCCAATATGTGTAGTGGCGGCCGGGATAATTCTTTTGGGGCACTGATGAAATCACTGGCCCCGGCTTTGGGCGGGACCGAACCGCTGATGGACGCAGTGGAGTCTGGCGATATCGTGATGATGGTGCAACTGATAGACCCGGTAGATGATGGTTCCATCTTTCTTGCCAATCTCTACCGGGGCAAGCCGGTGGTGCCGAAGAACCAGTGTGATTTCCAGAGCGAGACATGCGACTACCTGGTGACCAAGGAGTCTTTCGTCCCTGAGACCTGTCTCTCCATAACTGCCTTCGACAATGTTCAGATGAAGGGTGGGAAGATCACGGCGGGAGGACCGCAATACGCATTTGAGTTTCCCTTTGTGCTGGCTCTTACCGGCGGTCAGGAAGTGGTACTGCCGGCGACGCATGCCAAGATGGTTGCCGACGTCGAATTCGATGCCCAGGGCAACATCGTCGGTCTGGAAGGCATTATCGGTTGTGCTGTCGCCAAGGCGGCCATTATCGACATGGTGGACCAGATTCCCGCCGAGGCCCTCCCAGTCAGCAAAGACCTCATTATGGCCGTTCTCAACATGGTCGTCGTCGCCGACATCGATGCCGATGGCGATGGCACCAAGGAATCGGTCAGTACGGGCATGAAATTCACCGCAATCCAGGCAAACCTCACCGGTTTGGAAGGTTAAGCCCAGTCTGACCACCGCCCAACCCGATGCAGCACGACGGCACCACCCAACCCGATGCAGCACGGCCCGCACCACCTATGCTCGCCGACGCCTTCACCCCAACGATTGACGCGTCTGCGCTCCTCGTCTACATTGTGACGACGGGGTGAGTTCACGTGTTTTGCTGCCAATCCGTCGTCGTCCGTCTGCTACTGGCACTGCTGGTTTCCTTACTGCTTTGTGGCGTAGTTTCTGCTGAGCCTGTGGTCATTCCGCTGTCGTCCGGGGAGCGCATTGGTGCGGCTTTTGAAGGTCTGGAGTCGCCCTGGGTAATGGACCGGGCATCGATTGCAGGGGGACGGGTAGAGGCGGTTGTCTGCAATGGGGTGGGGGGCGAGTGCTTTGAGGCAGACTTCTCCAAGCCGGCCCAGGAGTGCGCCGGGAAGCTCCTGGCGGCCTGGTGCGTGGAGTATGGAGAAGGTGCTCCCGAGGGCATGCGGATGGCGGTGGAGTCGCAGTTCGGAGCGCACAAGATGGCTGATATCTGGGCTGCGCCGCAAGGAACTACGGATGCGGAGTTGGTGACGGAGGAGGCGCCTCCAGATGAAAGCGGTTCACCGATTCTCGCCTATCTGCTGGCCCTGGCGACGCTGCTGGTCCCGCTGCTTGTGGGGATCGGCTCAGGTTGGTTGTTGGTTCGGATGCGGGGCCTGGTTGAGTCGCGATTGGCTGGAGTGGTGCTGCTGTTACTGCCGGTGGTCGTGGCCGCCACGGTACCGATGACGTGGCTGCGCATCGGCTTTTATGACCTGCTGTTGATTGGTCAGGTGGCTATGCTGGGATTCCTCGGGCTAGCTCATCGCGTCGCTCGAAGTTGGACGCGACGGGAATTCGCGCTCCTTGCGGGCGGGATGCTGGTTGGTTGCTTGTTGGCAGAGGGTGGTAGTCGGTTGCTCTCCGGTGTGCCCCCCGCGTTTCCTCCACCTCGGGGGGCTTCTCTGGTCTTGCCCGAAAGTGGCGGATATCCTCATTCCGGCGTGAATTGCCAGGGACTCTTCCCCAACCTGCACCCGGACCTGATTGCCTCACGCACACGCTTTCCAGAGCGGCTGCACCAGATTCTCCATTTGGGAGATAGCATGTTGGCCGGTGACCTCGTCGCGCCAAACGAGAGGACGGTCTATCGGTTGAACGATCTGAACCCCGATGTATGCCACCTCGATGCTGGATTCTCGGGGACCGGGCCTGACCATTACTATCTGGCTATGCGTCGCTGGCTGAGCGTGCACAGCGTCAATCTGGTCGTCTGGCACCTCTTTGTCTTCAATGACGCCGAGGATTCAATGACCCACCCCTATGCATGTTGCGGCAATCTTCCCCCCTTGAGCTTCGCTGACGGTGAAGTCCAGATCGGGTGCCTGGAGCCCGTCGAGGCGGGCTTTTATGCCAATCGATTTGTCAATAGTCCCGCCCCATATTTCCTTCGAGTTGCCACTCACTTCTCCCATTTCGCCAGATATCTATGCGCAACGGCTGGCAGGGAGGCTCGCAAGCGCATGGAAGCGGCTGCCAGCCCGGAAGAGGGCCGGCGAAGAGTGCGGATGGTAGTGCGCCAGGCCAAAGCCGAGTTGGATGAAAAGGGTATTCCCATGGTCATCGTCATGGTTCCCTACCGGGGGACCCTTGAGCCTTCCTATTCGGGGGTGAAGGAGAGGGAATCGGTACGGCTCTTCGTGCAGTCTCTTTGCGAGGAATTGCAGATTCCCTGTCTCGACGGCAAGGAGGCCTTCCACGAGGCCGTGCTCAAGGAGGGCACCACCCCCTATTTCATCAGTGACCCGGTCTGGGACTACCACTTCACGGCGGTCGGCCATCAGCTCTACGCCGAGTGGTTGCACAGAGTACTACAAGCTTTGTAAGAGCGCCCGCTACGGCTCCATGACGCACCGCAACATTTTCTCCTTGACGAAATTGGTTGAACCAATTATGTTCTCTCTATGGACTTGATGGAGGGATGACACATGTGTGCAACGAAAAAGGCGACTAGAGTGAAGCGTAGCCTGGTTACGGGGGCTTGTGGATTCATTGGTAGTCACGTTGTGGAGCAGTTGGCCGCGGCGGGACATGAGGTGATTGCTGCCGACCATCCTTCTGTTTGGGCTGGTGGCGACGACTCTAAAAGAGGCCGTTACCCAGGGTTGGTCAAGGGCCTGGCCTCAGAGGTACTGAATCTCGATCTTGGCGATTCGAGCACTTTCGCGGCGCTCCCCACCGATGTCGACCATGTCTTTCACGTGGCCGCGGTCTTCAACTACACTGCTCCTTACGCCGAGCTTTTCCGGGTGAATGTCGAGGGGACCAGGGCGTTGCTCGGTCGCTACAGCAAATCCCGCAAGCTCAAGCGATGGGTGCAGTGGGGGGCTGGTGGCGTCTACGGCATGCCCTCGACGCGCGGCAACGTGCCGTTCTACGAAGACCTTGCTCCCATGCCCTCCAACAACTACTTGAAGTCGAAATGGGAGCAGGAGTTCATGGTTATGTCCGAGGCCCCTAAATTGGGCATCGATTGGACCATCGTGCGGCCGACAACGGTTTATGGGCCGAGGGCCGCTTACGGCTCCAGCCAGATGTTCCTTGGCGTGCTCGATCCTCCCGTGGTCGCGGTGCCCTCCAGCATGACCGGCCGTATTCCTTTCATACATGTCGTTGATGTTGCCCGGGCCGCTATTCACCTGGCGCAGACCAAAGCTGGTGCCAACGAAATCTTCAATACGAATGACGACACCGTGATGAACGCGGTGGAATTCATGCAGGTAATGGCTCGTCTTCTGGGCAAGCCCTTCCTCAAGTTGCCGCCGCTCCCGGTGGGCAAGCTGATCAAAGCTGCGTCCCCGGTGTTGGACCTCCAGTTCTGGTTGATGCGGGATGTTCTGGGCAAGCAGCCGCTAGTTGAGCCAGACATGCTCGCCATGGCCACCGAAGATTTCGTCTATCCCAACGATAAGCTGAAGGCGACTGGGTTTGAGTTCACCTATCCCGATGCCCGCATGGCCTTTGCCGACACGTTGGATTGGTATTTGAAGACCTACAAGAATGGTCGCTAGGGAGGATATCATGGGACTCAATGGAAAGAGCGATTTCGTCCAGCTTTGCCTGATGACCGATGACGAACTGGCTGACGTATTTGCCCGGGGCATCACTCCCAAGTTCGAGGAGTTGGCCGGTTTCGAGTTTGATGGTTACAACACCATGGACCTGACTCAACTCATAGGCATCAGACGCTTCCGTAAGGGTTTCCTGGAGGCCGATGAGACGGTTGGTAGTGACGAAATCGGCGGTTACAATGTTACTGTTCGCCCCGGCCCTCCCACCACCGAGTGGGACATTGTCTTCAAGAAAGGCAAGCCGCATCGCCATTCCCCCTATCGCGTCTATCGCGCTCCGGCCGGGGACAAAGAAGACAAGTATCCCCATTCTCTGCTCATCAACTACGATTGCCCCCGCAATCCCGTTTGGAATCCCGGGTTACTGAGGGACTACCTGGTGAAGGTGACACCGGACAACCCGGACCTCTTCCTCGGCAAGGCTTTCGTCGCGCTCGGTCCGGCACGGATCTACGTATCGTACTTCGTGCTGAAGCGAGCGGAGAAGGTAGACCCAGCGACTGTCTGGGGTTAGGGGCGGCCGCGGGCCTCGGGCCTCGGGGAAGGATGAAGGAAGAGGCCAGAGGCGAGAGGAGAGGATAATGTCGGGCCTCGGGAAAGGCTAGAGACGGCGTCGGGCCTCGGGCCTCGGGGAAGGATGAAGGAAGAGGCCAGAGGCGAGAGGAGAGGATAACGGGGAAAGAGACGTTGCTGAGCTTGCGAGTTTGGTCGGCAGCGCGTATAAATGGGGCCGGAGGAATCCATGCCCTATTTGTTGATCATTTGCTCGATTATGGTTGCTGAGTATCTTCTTGGGCTGCTGGTTGATGTCCTGAACGTGCTTCACGCCCATCCCGCTCTACCTGCCGAGTTCAGGGGGTGGTACGACTCGAAGCGGTATGCCCTATCGCAGCGCTACCTTGGTGACAATACCTCTTTTGACCTGGTCCTGGAGACCGTGGCGACGCCGGTGATGCTGGCATTTGTGATGCTCGGCGGGTTCAACACTGTGGACCACCTGGCCCGGTCATATGGCTACGGTTCCGTTATCACAGGCCTCATCTTTTCGTTCTTGCTGCTCGCCGGGGCACGTCTCCTGACATTGCCTGGCGCCCTCTACAAGACTTTCGTCATAGAAGCCCGCTATGGCTTCAATCGGACGACTCTGGGTACCTTCGTGGCGGATCAGATTAAGACCGCGGTGCTGGCCGTAGTTCTTGGTGCCCCGTTGCTGGCTGGCGTGCTCTGGTTCTTCGAGCGGACGGGCGATTTTGCGTGGTTCTACTCATGGGTTCTGGTAGTGGTAGTTCAGCTAGCAATCATGTTCATTGCTCCCGTTTGGATCATGCCCCTTTTCAACAAGTTTGAGCCACTTCCGCCAGGCGAATTGCGCGCTGCAATAGAGGCTTATGCCAAGCGGCACGGATTCTCGTTGCAGGGTATCTACACCATGGATGGTTCGAAGCGCTCGACCCGGTCCAACGCTTACTTCACGGGGTTTGGTCGCAACCGCCGCATTGTGCTCTTTGATACGCTTGTGGAGAAACATACGGTGGACGAGCTGGTTGCGATTCTGGCCCACGAGATGGGGCACTATCGACTTCGCCATATCCCCCTCGGAGTAGCAGTTTCTATCGCCACCAGTGCCCTGATGTTCTATTTGCTCTCCTTTTTCATTGGCAATGTCGGGCTCTCTGCAGCCTTTGGCATGGACCAGGTTTCGGTCTACGCATCGCTGCTCTTTTTCGGTTTCCTCTTCACGCCCATCGACGGTGTCCTGGGGTTCTTCAGCAATCTTCTATCCCGCCACCACGAATATGCTGCTGACGCCTTCGCCGCTCGCACGACTGGAGCCCCTGAGGCCCTCATCTACGGGCTCAAGCGCCTGAGTGTCGACAACCTGTCAAATCTCACTCCTCACCCCCTGCGCGTCGCACTACACTACAGTCATCCGCCGGTTCTTCAACGCATCTCGGCGCTGCGAGAACTGGCCAGGAGCAAGTCATGAGCGGAGGCGTAGAGGAGTCATGGGAGGGCCGCATCCTGGCCAGTCAGTTCCGCATCGAGGAGCAGCTCGGAAAGGGTGGGATGGGCGTTGTCTACCGAGCCACCCAGATGGGAATGAATCGGTCCGTGGTCATCAAGGTGATGCATCAGGTTCTAAGTACGAACAAGATGGCAGTTGAGCGTTTCCGGAGGGAGGCCCAGTCGGTGGGCAAGCTCAACCACCCCAACATTGTCCAGGTCCATATGTTTGGCGAGGCCGAAGACGGCAGCCTCTTCATCGCCATGGAATATGTTGAAGGGCGGAGTCTGTCGGAAGACCTGCGGGTGGCTGGAGCCGTGCACGAGGCGCGCATGTTGCGCGTCGCCGACCAGATCCTCTCGGCGCTGGCCGAAGCCCATGGCGTTGGAATTATCCACCGCGACCTGAAGCCCGACAATATCATGCTCACCGAGCGGCAAGGGAATTCGGATTACGCCAAGGTACTTGATTTCGGTTTGGCGAAGGTCTTTGGGGATGTGCCTGGCGACGAGACCATCACCCAGGCTGGCATGGTCACCGGAACTCCACGCTATATGAGTCCAGAGCAGGCCCGGGGACTCAAGCTGGATGCACGAACTGATATCTACTCGTTGGGCGTGTTGCTCTACGAAACGCTCACCGGGAAACACCCCTTCGACGCGGAGTCAGCGCTCGATTTCATGCACAAGCATACGTCGGCGCCTGTTCCCAGCCCACGGGACCGAGTCGCTGGCCTGCAGGTCATGCCTCGCACCGAGGCGCTTCTGATGAAGTGCCTGGCGAAGAACCCCAAGGATCGCTTCCAGTCGGCGCGGGAGATGCAGCGTGAAGTGAGAACCGTCTTGCGGGACTTCCCCGATGCCGCCCGAGCACATCCCACTCCAGAGGGGGGCAGAGTTTCAACCTCGCCGACCGTCGGTACGACAACTGCGGTGCGTCGAAGCGAGCGGCGGCGACTAGTCACAGCGGTGTCCGTGCTAGCTGTGGCTACCCTCGTCTTGATTGCCGTGGTGATGCTGATGTTCACTCACGCCAGGAAGCAGGGTGCAAAGGCGGGAAAGGGCCTGGCGACAGGCTCGGCCGACGTAGTGGAAAGAGAGAGCGTGGAGAGTGTCCCATCAAGATCCGACGACGCGCCCTTTGCAGCCAATGGTGACCCCACACCGACTGAAGCGATGGTGGACCCCACTGCGGCTGCAGCGGCGGCAGAGTTGGCAGAATTGGCGAAGGAGGGCGAGCAGTTTGACGACGAGCCGTCGGAGGCTGAGTTGCGGGCCGAGATAGAGGCCGCGGTAGAGGCTGCCATGGTGGCCCAGATGGAGCAATATGAGGCGGGAGGATTGGTCTACGTGCCGCCCCCAGCGGGCGGGTTGCCCATCCTCGCTGTCGATGACGAGTACGACGAATTGGACGAGCCTGACGAGATGGATGGACCGGACGAACCTGTGTGGCCCGGTGGTATGGAGGGCGGCAGCGGTGGAAGTGACGAACAACCAGTGCCGGCGGACAAGACCGACCTTCACTTGCTGGCCTTTGCTGGACTGACCGTTACCGGAGATGCCGAATTGGTTGCTCGCACTCCTCAGATGGTCAGCTATGCCACGGGGCAAAGTTTGGAGCACGTCATGGGGCTCTACCGTCAGTGGGCGAGCTCGAAGAACTTCGAAGTGCAGAATGCTGGTGAGGCGATGCTCATCAATGATGATTCCAGCCCCCTGCGCACCATCTCATATTCGGCCCAATCATCGATGACCACGGAGTTGCCCCATCTGGTCTCGGTAGTCTATCGAGAAAGTTTCGCTAAGGCCCCCGTGATCGATGGCGAGGCTCCCTTTGGAGTGCCGGTCTTCGCTGGGGCGGAGGTCGTCACCATTACAGCTCAAGCAATCATCTACGACGTCGCACAACCGGTGGACGAGGTAGCACCCTTCTACGCCAGGCAGTTTGAGGGCGAGGATGGGGTTATGGTGACTCGCAATCGAGTGATGCGCGCCGACCAACTGGTGATCTTCAGCCAGCGGCCCACAGATGAATTCATGACCATCACCGTGATGTCCAGCATGACCAAACGCAATGAAACACAGATTGTCGTCACGAGCCGGGAAATGATGGAGGCTTACGGGGCCGGAGCAATGGGCATGTGAATGTCCGTGCGTCCAAGCTTTCGCACCATCTTCTCATGGTTTTGGGTGAAGGCACCGACGAGGTTCGGGAAGCGGCTCATAGACTCGCCCAGAACATAAAGATATTCGTCAGGTGAAGCTCGGTGAAATACTGTTGTCAGGCGACCCAGAGCCTTGGTCTCAAAGGCGAGGTATTTCAGCCAATCATCGTCGGTCATGGCCCCCTGTGAAATACGGGACTGCCAGAGGGCGCGGCGGCCGAAGAAGTTCAACATCGCCTCCTGAAAGAAGAACTCCTGGGCCACTTTGTCCTTCTTCGCTACCCGCATGTAGGCATCAATGAAGCAGGGGATTAGCGGAATGTAGAACTTGCCGTATTGCGAGCCGAAATATATCAATAGTTCATGTATCTCTTGAGTTTTGAGCGTGCGCTCTCCGAGGTACTCGGCAACGTAGAGGTCGCTACCCTCTCGTGGGTGGCGGCGATTGTCATGGCCAAAGAGTTCCTTCACTCCCTCGTCGACAAAAAGCATGCGGGGGGCCTCGAATTCGAGAAAGGGGAAGAAATCGCTGTTGATGGTTCCCTCACCGGGGAAGGCTTCGGCAAAACTCCTGGCTCCCATGAACTGCATGGCGAGGAAGGTCAGTGGTGTATGCACTTTTTCCCGTACCCGGGCCGAAGTCAGCTCTGCCCGAATTGCCGGATCGGCAAGCATCTTGCCGAGGCGACCATAGTCCACCGGATGGGGTCCTGCCGAGCCGACGATGATAAGGTCCATAGAGCCGGGGTGCCACGCCGTCACGTGAGGGAACACGGCAGAAAAGGTGTTGAAGATGACCGACGCGATGCGGTCATGCATTTCGTAGAGTTGCACCCACTGCACCATCAGGCCACCTGGTTTCAGCCGGCTCTTGGCAGCGACGAAGAATTCCTCGGAGAAGAGGTTTCCAATACCTGCGATCCAGGGGTTCGAGGGCTCACTGATGATGACGTCATAAGTGGCCTCGGGCTGGAGGGCGAGAAACTCCTTGGCATCGGCAACGTGAAGTTCGGTGCGAGGATCGTCCAACGGAGAAGGTAGGACCGGCTGGAACTTCCGGGAGGCTTCGACTACCGAATCGGAGATCTCGGCGATGTCGAGATGGTCGACATCGTAGTTGAGCACCGCGTTTGCAGTGCATCCGCTTCCCAGGCCGATGACTAACACTTTGAGCGGCTCGGGATGGAGGAGCATGGGGATATGTCCAAGGTGGAGCTGAGTGGCCATATCAATGCCTGTGGAGGCATCGGACTTGCCGTTGACTTTGAGCCACCTGAGGTCAGGCTCTTTGGGGTCTTGCAGGACGACAACGGTGAGGTCGGCCCCATCCTTGGCGTAGATGACATTGTGCTCTGCCGCTTTCTGGAGGTACTCCTCGTAGGATTCGGCGAAGCGAGCCTTGTCCCGAAACAGTCCAATGCTGAGCAGCGCTGGATCCCAGTCCGGTGAGGCGAGGAAGGCGACTACGAAGACCACGCCGGTGACTCCTGCGGCAACATAACGCTGCAACGAAGACCCTCTGTTGGCTAGAAGCAGGAGGCCGATGCCAGCGGCGGCCGTGAAGAAGAGGCCAACTATCATCGCTCCATGAAGGCCGAGCCACGGGATCAATACAAAACCACCGACCAGCGCCCCAGCTACGTTGCCCAGGGTATTGATGGAGAAGACGTTGCCCACGCCGGTGCCCAGAATCGTGAGCCCCTTCACCGCGATACGGCTAGCTAACGGCAGAGTCATGCCAATGAGGATGGCTGGCAGGCTCATGGCGAAGGTGCACATGAGAATCTTGATGGCGATGAAGAGGGGGAAGGTCAACTCGCTACGTGTAAGCATGGTAGCAAAGACGTTGAAGTAATAGGGGAGTCGCTGATAGAAGGGCATCATCGCCAGAATCGAGATGAAGACACCTAGTTCGCACAGGGCGAAGAGCAGCAGGGCATCACGGTCCTTGCGCAGCAGTCGAGAGACGATCAGTCCACCCAGAGCAATGCCGCCAATGAAGGTGAAGAGAATTATGGAGAAGCTGTAAGTGGACGACCCGGTAACCAG
>CAZFVN010000160.1:118-11763 GCA_964522395.1 uncultured Myxococcales bacterium | reverse complement strand
ACGAACCACACGAGCTTTGCGTCGCCAAATCGCGCAGGGCTGGTGTTGCCGAGCATTGTGGGCAGGTGGTGCCAGGCGCGCAGGGCTGGTGTCGGAGGGTGCTGTGGTGGTGTCTGCTACTTCGGTTTTCGGAGAAGGATGAGAGTGGAGGTAAAGGTCTCTTCCATTGTGTGATATTGCGCTGCTTTGTAACCGGCGACGATTGCGGGCATCGGTAGGATTTCGACGCTTCCGAGCTCAAATCCGGCGGCAATGTAGTTGGCCACGATGGCATCACGAATGGCCTCGGGACTACTGGTGCCCACGGACGGGTCTTCGCTTCCCCAGAGGTAGTAGAGCCATTGCAAGACGGCAACTCTGCCGCCGGGACGTACTACCCGGTAGAGAGATTGCAGGAATTCCTTTTCCGAGGTGGCGGGGCCGGGACTGAGGTAGCATCCGAGGTGGCCGAGGAAGGCGAGGTCGAGGGAGTTCTCCTCTAGTCCGATGTCTTGCGTACTTACCCAGCGGGGAACGATATTGTTGAGGGCTCCGACTTCTGGGAAGAGCGTTTCGTTTCGGGCTAGCATCAGGCTCAGGAGGAACGGGTCTGTCTCGGTTGCCGTGACTGTTCCCTCCTTTCCCACGGCTTGAGCGAGGCGACGGGTATAGAAGCCGAGGCCTGCGCCAATGTCCGCGACCTCGCTGCCGGGAGTGATTTCCAGTAGCGCCATAACGTGTTCTGGATCGGCGTGACGAGTGATTTCGTAGTCGAGGAGGAGATCGGGGATCGCCCATTGCCCGGGGGCCACGGAGGAGTCATCGGACTTCGAATGGTCCCTCTGCTTTCCATACTGCCAGGCCCAGAGTCCGGCAACCAGGACCAGACCCAGGGCGATGAATGGCGATAGTCGATTGAGGTGCATAACCCGCTCCCGATATCCCGTAGTGTATTGAATGTGCGTGGCAAGTCCAGTAGACTCGGCGCGTGCCGACAAGGAGGACTACCATGACTCACCGTCTGGTAACCATTTCTATCGCCTGCTTCGCGCTGTCACTCTATTTCCTCGCCTGTAGTGGCAATGGCTCCTCGGGCGATGTTGTGGCCGAGGTGACCGACGTCGAAGACGATGCTTGTATACCAGCCTGTTCCGGGTTGGAGTGCGGGCCGGATGGTTGTGGAGGATACTGTGGTTCCTGCCAACAGGGATACTCCTGCTCTGGGGCCGGATTCTGCGCAGAACTGCCCACTTGCGAATTGGTCGCCGCCGTGGTCTGCGATGAAACGGTCAGCGGTGACACCACCGGTCGGGACAATGAATTGGAGGCGTACGAATGTGACGGCTTTGAAGGTACTGCCGGAGATATTGCGTATGTCTTTCAGGCACCGATGGATGACACCATTACCGTTGACCTGATGGCGCAGTTTGCCAATCAGGAACTGCTGATAACCCAGAGCCCCTGCGATCCTGATAGCTGCCTGGCTCGGACCGCGGACATGCTGGAACTGGAGGTCGAGGGCGGAAAGAAATACTACATCGTGGTGGATGGGGCAGTCAGCGAGGAGGGTCCCTTCTCCTTCACGGTTACCTGTCAATCCACCTGTGCGCCGCAGTGCGGATTCGCCGAATGTGGTGATGATGGTTGCGGGGGGAATTGCGGAACTTGCCCGGAGGCAGCCCCAGAGTGCATCAACGGCTTTTGCGAAGGCTTCTGCGAGCCCGACTGCGGTGGCAAGGTCTGTGGAGGCGACGGCTGTGGCGGCGTCTGTGGAGCTTGTGACTTTGGCGAGAGTTGTTTGGACGGATCGTGCTGCCTCCCCGAGTGCGACGGCCTTGAATGTGGCGATGATGGGTGCGGCGGGGATTGCGGTCCTTGCGCTGGTGGTCTGATGTGCGACGAGGGTGCTTGTGTTGGCGGCGGGGCAGGATGTGTGCCTCTCGATACGCCTGGTTGTGGCGGCTGCCCGTGCGAGGCCTGCGTTTGCGCACTGGACGAATATTGCTGCAATACCTTGTGGGATACGATTTGCGTTGGCGAGTGCATTGACGAATGTGGCGGCTGCGAACCGGTGGAAGGATGCGGCGATGGCGTTTGCGCGCCGGCAGAAGACGAGGACTGCGCCACCTGCCCCGACGACTGTGGCTGTGACGTCGACGGAGTGTGCGTGGCGGGCACTTGTTGCACCGTGGAATGTGACGGCAAAGAGTGTGGGGACAACGGTTGCGGCGGGGTCTGCGGCAGTTGTGGCACTGGCTATTGCTGGGAAGAAATCTGTTATGACAAGAATACCCATTGTCTCGAAGTGATTCCCGATGAGGTGGATTTTGGTGGTGTGGAGGTTGGCGCCTTCAAATCCTCTGAAGTACTCATCCAGAATTGTGGCACCGCTGAACTCTCGATTACTTCGATCGATATGGTCCCGGGTGGCAACCAGGGAATTGGAATCGATGCTTCGTCTTTGCCGTTCGCCCCGACACCTGAAGAGCCCCTGATGTTGGGTCCGGGGGTTGCGCAGGCGCTGGGAGTCCTCTACCTGCCTTCAGAAGCTTCTCCTATCATTGATGGCGAAGCTGTGCCTGACGTGGCTGATGTGAGCATTGTCGCCGCCCAGGCCGACCTCGAGGTCTTCCTCACGGTGCAGGGCGTGGCCATTGACCCTGACTGTCCAATGGCATCATTAGAAGTAGCCGAAGGTATGGAGGTGACGCCGCTGACGCTGCTTCATCTGGACGGTGGCGCCAGTTCTTCGCCGGGTGGGGACATCGTAGAGTACATCTGGTCAGTCACCGCACCTGACGGTATTCTCCACACCCTTGACGGTGAGGATGGGGTCGAGACAACCTTCATGGCATCCATTGCTGGGGTCTACAAATTCTCCCTCGATGTTGAGGATGCGACTGGCGGAGTCTCTTGCGTACCGGCAGAAGTCGAGGTGACAGCCATACCTGCAGAGAACCTCTATGTTGAACTCTATTGGGATACCCCTGGGGATCCTGATGTAGGTGGCCTTGGCACAGACCTCGACCTCCACGTGACCCACCCCTGGGCAACGGGACCGGACATTGATGGCAATGGCGAACCGGACCCGTGGTACAACTCGCCCTACGATTGCTACTGGCTGAATCCCGAGCCCGACTGGGGAGCGCTGGACGATCCCAAGGATGATCCGGCATTTCTGCTGGCCGACTTTAACGGCGAAGGCCCCGAAGTCTTTGCCCTGAAAGCGCCTGAGGCCAAGACTTACACCGTTGGCGTGCACTACACGAATTCGGGCGAATTCTGGGCCACTTATGCCCATGTCAAAGTCTACATCGAAGGTGTTCTGGCCTTTGAACACGGCGATGCTGTGATGCAAGAACTCGATCTCTGGGAAGTGGCCACCGTCAACATGGAGACAGGCGCAATCGAGTTAGTATCAGGAGATGCCGAAGGCCTCAAGATTACCGCCGAATATCCGCTGCCAAACTAGAACCCGGCGTTCATGGTGTGCGGATAGAAGATCATCGGTGATCGGCTGCCTTCGCTGATGGTCACGTAGCCGCTGCCATCGGGCAGGAATGCGACTGCTTCGCCTTGATTCTCCCAGGCGAGAGGGGCGGGGCAGGCCGGTCGCCTGAGTGCGTGTGACCAACTCTCGTCGTCCCGGCGCGAGAAAATGAAGAGCTCTTCGTAGGTTCGCAACACCAACATCCCGCCGTCCACGGAAATGTCGGCCCCCGTAACCATGCTGATGGGGAGAGTGCCGGCATTGGCGAGCACGACTTCCTCGCCAGCGTGGGGGGCCGGAGCCATCAGGAAGTAGCTGAGGGGTGTGTAGCGTTTGCCGAAGAATAGAAAAGCACCGTCGATGGGGTCGACGGCGAAGGCCTCTAGATCCTCCGCTACTTCGGCGGGGAAGCGGACCTTGAAAGTTACGACCTCCAGGATTGGTTGATTCTCTCCTTCAGAGAGGTGGACGTCCGGCTCCCGAATTCGGTGTACGAGGAGGTAATCCCGGCCTAGCCCATTGTTGCCGATGTCTGCCAGAAAGATGTGATCACCGGGGGCATCGGGGGCCGGCCCAATGGCCAAGGCCTCACAATCGTAGGGGATTCCAACGGGTAGCGTCCATGTGCCCATTGATGACCCGTCGAGGGCGAGGGCGTAGAGTCGAGCAAAATCACCGGAGTCGTTATGGGCCCAGAAAAGACCAGGGAAATCGGTGCTGCCAGCGAGTCCGGATGCCTCATCCAGCGAAGGATCGGCTACCGTCCCCATGGCCAACCCTTCGCCAAAGTGGGGGCACGATTGTCCGTGAGTGGGCTCTTCACCAAGGCAGGTCAGTGGCGCGAAGTTGGCAGTAGCGAGGATGGCGACGAGCACTACGGAGAGGGTGGCCGGGGCATGGTCATGGGGTTGGAAGAGGCAACTCATGGGGTGAACATATCAAATGGCAGCACCCGTGGCTACATGCTATACTTCGCACTCGATTAGGGGAGTGGCAGGTGAATCTGAGCAATAGCCCAACTACATTGACTGCGTCGACCATGCCGCCATGGTATCGGTGGGCCCTACGCGGTTTGGTGGCGCTGGTTTGGCTGGCCACCCTCTGGTTCGTGCTGGGACACAGTTATTGTCTCTATGACGATGCCTACATATACTTCCGCTTTGTCGAAAACCTCTACTCTGGTTGCCCCCTCGCTTACAATTGTGCGGATGGACCGGTGGAGGGATTCACATCACCGCTCTTTTTTGCGCTGTTGTCCGTCGGGCGGCTCTTCACCCAGGATCTTGAGTCGGTATCGCAATTGCTCGGTGCTCTCTTTATTGGTCTGGCCATGAATGTGGCTGTGCTGGTTGCCGCCAGCCGACGATTTGGCGAAGTTGGCGGCGGACCAGTCCAACGGCTTCTCAGGGCTGTTGCTGTGGCCTTGTTGCTGGGTGTTGATCATTTCTTCCTGCTCCATTCCGTCATCGGCCTGGAGACCGGGTTGGCGGCGCTCTGGGGGGCGTTGATCCTGTGGAGTTGCACAGCGGAGAAACAGCCCTTGCTTCGTACATTGGCCATCGCAGGGATCTTTGTGCGCCCCGAATTCATTCTCTTCATATTTGCCTTACCCCTCTTTGTGCAGGATGCCAGAAAGGTCCGCTACTGGGTTCCCTTTGTGGTTGCCGGTGCGCTCACCCTGACTCTACGGATGTTGCTCTTTGGTGATATTCTGCCCAACACCTTCTGGGCCAAGTCAGGTGGTACCGCCGACCATGCCCGGTTAGGATTAATCTACATCCTTGATGCGCTCAAGGACTATCCCGTCGCGCTGCTTGCCCCCTGCGCGTTCTTCCTTTCCCGGGGTCGCAGGATGGTCGGCTACTTTCTCGCCGTGGCACTGCTTTGGACGCTCTTCTTCCTGCGCAGCGGGGGCGACTTTTTCGCCTACGGTCGAATGTTCGTGCCGCTTGTCCCACCGCTGACGGTGCTGGCCGCGGTGGGACTCTTTGCCGCGCTCGGCCGAATTCCGGTGAAATGGCATCGCTGGTCTGTTGCCGGGCCTTTGGTGGCGCTGGGGCTGTTGCTGATTCCCGCGGTAAGGGCGGCAGTGGACCACGCCATTCCTGAGCAGCACGGCATGGCTCGGGTCGGGCGTTGGACGCAGGTCGGGAAGTACCTTGGCAAGGTCCATCCGGGGGCCACTGTAGCGGTCACGCCAGTAGGGGCCATCGGCTATTTTTCGGGGGCCAGGATTCTTGATCTGGTGGGGTTGGTGGACAAAACTGTGGCAAAGGAGGGTGGGCGCATCCCTGACCTGAGCAGCAAGGGCAAGATCGGCCATGAGCGAGTCCATACGGAGTATATTCTGAGCCAGCAGCCGGACATCATTGTCATCGATTCCTGGAAGAATGAGGAGTGGGGACGAGGCGACCAGGTCTTTACGCAATTCTACGGTGAGTGGCAGCTCATCGATGCGATCCAATCGGGCCGGGCACCGTACCGGCCATACATTCCCCAGGTCGGTCCCGATCTGCACTGGTTCATGTTTATGCGGGTGGAGGATGACCCGAAGCAGGAAGGGAGATAGACGCTCTTCGAGGGCCGCTTCAGCTTCGAGAAATATCCCCTCGCAGACGGGTTACAAGGGCCCCGACAACGGCGAATCCAGCGCAGGTCAACATGGTAATGGCGAAGGCGTTGTAATCACTTTCGCCCCATCCGTCACCTCCCGTACGTCCTCCGCTGAGATAGAACACCGCCGCGGTGAGCGCGGTGCCCAACAACATGCCGATGCCCCGGCTAAAGGCCATAATCGCGGCGGCGACACCCTGTCGATTGCCAGGTGCAGCGCCCATCAAAGCGCTGGAGTTTGGTGAGATGAAGATGCCGGTGCCCAGCCCCGCAAGCGCCAGCCCCAATCCGATGAGCCAGATGGAGAGCGAATTGGCGACCGTGGCCAGGAGCGCTACACCAACCCCCATTACCAACATGCCGATGACGCCAATCTTGCTGGTGCCGATGCGGTCGGAAATCCGTCCTGCCGGCATTGACGAAAGGGCCATCATCAGAGGCTGGATTGAGAGCATGTATCCGGCCTGACGAGTGGTAAAATCAAGTCCCTCCTCGAGCAGAAAGGGAACCAATAGGATGACCCCAAAGAGTGCCATGTAATTGCAAACAGCTCCCAGGATCGCACCAACGAAAGTGCCCGACCGGAATAGACTTAGATCGAGTAGTGGATGGCGAACCCGACTTTGGGACCAGATCATCGCCGCGACGAAGCCAGTTCCGATAAGGAGCGAAGGCCCCATCCAGGGCAGCCATCCGGCCTTTGCAAAGGTGGCAAGGGGCAGCAGGAAAGCGGGAGTTGCGAGGAAGATCAGGCCGCCACCAACGAAGTCCATCCCTTCGCCACGGGCTCCTTGGCGACGAGGTAGGTAGCGGGCACCCACCGCCAGGACGAGAAGGGCCACGGGCACGTTGAAGAGGAAGACCCAGCGCCAGCCCAAAGATGAAACCAGCAGGCCACCAAGGGTCGGGCCAAAGGTGAGACCTGCGTAGGTGGCGGTGGCGACGATGCCCAGCGCCTCTCCGCGGCGGCTGGGCGAAACGTGCACGGTAAGGAGTGCCGGTCCAGCGGCCATGACCATGGCAGCCCCCAGGCCGTGGAAGGCCCGAGCAATGGAGAGCAAAATGAAATCGTTGCTCAAACCGCAAGCCAGGGAAGCAACGGCGACGACCAGGAAGCCGCCCAGAAAGAGGCGCTTGAAGCCAAAGTTGTCACCGGCTTGCCCGGCGGAGAGCATGACAGCAGTGGAAATCAGGAGGAAGGAGAGCATTATCCAGCTCGATTCTTCCAGTGAGACCTCGAGGTGGCGGCCGATGTCGGGGAGCGCTACGGCCACGACGGAGAAGCCCATGGCCCCGAGGAAGGTGGAGAGGCCGACGACCGCGAGGATAACTCGGGCAAGTTGCTCGTCCTTCAGTTCTTTGCGGGGGGCCGCCATCCTTCCGAACTCCTGCCAGGAGCCTTACATTGCGCTTCGGCGGCAGCCAAGTCAACGCCGTGCGGGGGCAAGCGCGAGTGAGGCTGGCTACCATCGGAGGAATCGGGTAGGGTGGTGAAGCGACTTTTGGGTAGGTGTCGAATGAAGAAGATTGCAGTATATGGCAAGGGTGGGAGCGGCAAGTCGACTATCTCGGCGGCACTCAGTGTGACCTTCGCAAAGCGTGGTCTGAAGGTTCTTCAGGTGGGATGTGACCCGAAGGCGGATTCCACCCTGGTGCTAACAGATGGCGAGCGAATTCCCACGCTCCTGGAGCTACTGGCCCGAGGCCTGGCGAAGCCTGAGCCAGAGCAGTTCATCGTCGAAGGGCGGCTCGGCATCGAGTGCGTGGAGGCTGGTGGTCCGCCCCCAGGGGCGGGATGTGGAGGGCGCGGTATTGCCCGGATGTTCGAGCTTTTCGACGAACTCGATCTTTTCGCGCAGCGGGACTATGACATCGTCATCTTCGATGTCCTGGGAGATGTTGTCTGCGGCGGGTTTGCCGCCCCGCTTCGTCATGGCTTTGCCGACCGCGCTTTTGTTGTCGTATCGGAGGAACCACTCTCCCTTTACGCGGCCAACAATATTATCCAGGCAGTGCGGGCCTACGGTAACAACGGTGTGCGGCTGGGCGGTCTGGCGCTTAATGTCTCAGACGATTTGGTGGCCGCCAAGCGGGTCGAAAGGTATGCTTCAGCTATTGGGGCAGATATTGCGGGAATAATTCCGCGAGACCAGAAGATCCAACTAGCCGAATTCAACCATCGATCGGCTGCGGAAGTGGAGGACAGTCCGGACACCGTGAAGGCCATCAAGAAGCTCGCCGATGCCGTTTTGGCGAGCTTTGACCACGAGAGCGAGCCACCGGAGTTTCTGGAACTAGACGAACTTTTCAATCTACTTTCTGGGCGTGCCGGTGCCCCCGAAAGGGCGAATCGCCCCATTGCTTCGGCCGCGGTGGCGGACGAAGATGAGGCCTTGTCGGCTGACTCCGGGGAGCGGCAGCCCGAGCGCACGCTGCCCGCGGCGGGAAAGGTCGTGGGAGGGCCGCAGAGTCTCAAGGCGTTTGCCCACTTGCTGCGCCTCGATTCGGGGGCGCGCAAGCATCACCATATCGAGGTAACCGAGGCGTTGTGGGAAGGTGGGAGTTTGACCCTGACGTTGAAGAGTCCCTCCCTCGGTAAGCTGCGTTTCTCCCTGGAGCCTGCGGGGGAAGGGGTGCAGGCCTTCAAGGAAGTTGCTGGTTGGGCCCTTAGTTACGAGGGTCAGTTGGCCAAGCCGGGCATGGCTTTAGTCGACTTCATTGTCGCCCGCCTGGAGAAGGTGGCACCGGACGAGGCGCTGCTCCATCGGGCGTTGACACTGGATACCCAGTCTGAATTGGTTGGCGATAGCAGCAGTGGCCAGACGGAGGCGCAGATGAGGCTGGCACCGGTGCCTCGGCATTGGTGCGTTTGGGGAGAGGAGAGTCATGCTGGACTCTTTCTCTTCGATGATGAGCGGCGGCGGAAGGTAAATGCCTCGTTGAGACTCGGTGGTAGTCGGATGTTGAATATCCATCATGCGGGCGATGTTTGCCAGTTCAGTAAGCAACGCACCAGCTCATACTCTACGCATTTTATCCGCCCGCCCTGGCAGGCGGAAATGCCGGAGCACGAGTTTGCCGAGGAATCTGAGTGGCTCTACACGAGATTGGGAGAGTATCACCTCATCGCGGGTAGCAATGACGTGCTGGATGACGTGCTCTCGCGCACAGCGGCGGGTGAGCGGGACTGGGATGCAGTGAGCATCTGGGTGAGCTGTTCGCCGGTGGTGGCTGGGGAGGACTGGCGGGGCGTCGTAAGAGAATTCGCCAAGGACTATGATGGCCCCATCCTCACCATGGGAATTGGCGATGGAGATAGCAGTGGAGATTTGATCACCGTGGCCCAGGAGACTTTGCGGCGCTCGCCGCCACAGGAGCTGGAGGCAAAGGGGGTCCACTTCGTCGGTTTCCCGCCAGCCCGAGGACGAATCGAACTGGCCGAATTGCTGCGCAAGGCAGGGATTCCGGTGCAGCAATTCCATTTGCCGGATGTTCACGTCAATCGGCTCAAGGACTATCGTGAGGCTGTGGTCCAGTTGCTCTGGCCGGCAAAGGAGTACTACCGACTCTACCGCGAGCTATTCGAGCCGCTTCCCGTGCCGGCAGTTCGCATCGACCCGCCCTTTGGGGTTGCTGGCACCGAGGCCTTTGTGCGCAAGGCCGCGCAATCTGCCGGCGTCGATGGTGATGAAGCGGTGGCTGCGCTGGCCGAGGAGCGGGAGCGCTCCGTGGCAGAGTTGGAGCGTCTCAAACCCTTTTGCGCCGAACATCGAATTGGCGTCGCTCTCACGGCCCGTCAGGCGGACCTTGCGCTCCACCCCGAACAGACGCAGGGGATTCCGTTTGTCTCCTTCCTTGAGGAGCTGGGTTTCAAAGTCGAGGTGCTGATGAACTCAGAGGAGGAGAAGCGCCTCGACTGGTGGCTCCGGTCCGGGCTTTCAGGAGTCGTTACCGACGTCGCCCACGATCGGCGGCTCATTGACCTCGGTATCAGCCCGGTGGGATTCTCTGATCTGGAGGCAGGTTATGCCGGTGCGGTGCGCTCGGCCCAGCGCGTGCTGAACGTCTGTTCCACGCCTTTCTTCCGTGATTTTGCCCGCTACGCGGGGACGGAGGTGGCGAAATGACCCGATATCAAGGAAGCGAAACTCCGGAATACGCAGTGACGTACGGGTATCCTCGGATTCTAGGCTCCTATCTGGCGGTCAACGCGATTCCCGATATTTGGATGTTGGTGGACTCCGCCGACTGCGCTACTTTGCGGTCGGAGTTCATTCATGACAATCACGATTGGAATTCGAATCTTATGGCCGTCGATGGTCGCCACCGAATCGCCAACAGCGGGGCCTGCCCTAACTCCCTGATTCACGACCGACGTCGCCATCTGGCTGAGCAGATGGTCGCGATAGGCAACAGTCCCGGCCGCTACCTGATTCCCTATCCCGCGCCCATCGCGGCAATGGTTGGAGTGGACTATCGGTCCATTTATGAAGAGGTGAAGGACCAGGTCTCGTTGGAACTGCTTCCCGTGCGGCCGGTGGAGGCTCTCGGGGATTGGCTCTCAGGGTATGCGCAGATCACCGAGGCGGTTGCCAAGCGACTGCCCCTTGTGGAGGGGCCACCGCAGGAGAATTCGGTCGCGGTTGTGGGCTATTTCTGGGATCGTAATGAGGCTGACCACAAGGCCAATATAGAGGAATTACGACGCCTTCTGGCGGCTCTCGATTTGAGCCTGGATTGTGTTTGGCTATCGGGGCAATCTACTGACCATCTAGCTGAAGTGGGACGGGCGAAGTGGATCCTCGAGTTCCCCAATGCAGGACAAACCGCCGAGATTCTGGCTGAGCGTACGGAGGCCCAGGTAATCTCTTTGCCCGATCTTCCCGTCGGCCTGGGAGGCACCATTCGCTGGCTTGAGACGGTCGCTTCGGCCACCGGGCGGGAGGATGAGTGCAGTCGTTTCTTGGAGCGTGAGGCTCCAACTCACTATCGGGCCATTGCCAAGGCCGCCACCCGTTACTTCATGAATCGAGATTTCTTCATCGCCACTGAGGGCCACCTGGCCGCGGCGATGGGCCGAATGATCTGGGAGATGGGAGGTATTGTCCGGCTTCTAGTGGGTGCTGGCGCTCTGCCGGAGGCAAATGTCGGCCCCAATGTCGAGCGCCACCTGAACCCCGCGCAAACGACCCTCGGGCGTCGTATCTATCAGCTCTTCGAGGAGGCCCCCACTCTGCCCGTTCTCATCTGCAACGAGCAGGCAGTGAACACCATCCGCGCATTGCCGCTAGCGGCGGTCTTCATGGGCTTTCAAGCACCCGGCACCCACCACCTCTACCCGGCCCCTTTCATGGGCTTTGCAGGTACCCTCTGCCTCACTGACAAGATCGTAAGTTCTTTGCCAGTCGCTTTGACGATGCACCGGTAAGGGGAGTGTCCGGCCCGGTTTCCTGGGACGTTTGACGTTGTTTGAGTGTGACGGTGTTTGACGTTGTGTGAATGTGATGATGTTTGACGTTGTGTGAATGTGATGATGTTTGACGTTGTGTGAATGTGATGATGT
>CAZFVN010000159.1:0-11803 GCA_964522395.1 uncultured Myxococcales bacterium | reverse complement strand
GATGTCGCGTTAGTATGCAAGTCCATTCGCCAGTACTATGGCCGCCATGGAGGAGAGGCATGAGCGGTAAAGGGATTGTCGTTGTGGGCGGTGGAGGTCACGGAAGCGTGCTCATCGACCTGCTGACGGCCGCGGGCGATTGGCAGGTGGCGGGCATCGTGGATAACGGCATCGCACCCGGTGAGATGGTCGCTGGGCAGCCGGTTCTGGGGGGCGACTCGCAGCTCCCCGAATTGCTGGCGCACGGCGTACGTTACGCATGTGTAGGGGTCGGCATGGTCGCCAGTGGCATGGTCAGGAGGAGGCTCTTCGAAGAGTTGTCCGGACTTGGATTCGTCATCCCTACGCTGGTCCATCCGGCGGCCGTCGTGAGCCACCTAGCGAAGGTTGAAGAGGGGGCGCAGATCCTCGCTCTTGCCCATGTTGGCGTACGCTCCGTAGTAGGCAGGCATGCGATAGTTAACACCGGTGCGGTTGTGGACCATGACTGTTACCTGGGGGCGCATTCCCACCTCGCTGTGAATGCCACACTGTGTGGAGATGTGCGGGTCGGAGATGACTCCCTGGTAGGCGCAGGTGCAACGGTGATCAATGGCTGCTCCATCGGCGAAAGGGTCCTGGTTGGAGCTGGGGCGCTGGTCAATCGGGATCTGCCGCCCGATGTCGTCGCCTACGGCGTTCCGGCTCGAATTCGGCACCGGGAGGAAGAGTAACAGGTGAGTGAAGACCTCAGAGCCAAAGCCGTGGAGGAGTCCTCCCCGCCATCACGTTCGAGTAATCTCGGCTGGCTCAAGTTCCTAGTTAAGCTGGCCATGACCTTGGCTTGTCTGGGGTATGTCTATTTCGCAGTGGACATGGGCGGTTTGCTCCGCGCTGTCAGAGGTTTGGAGGCCGTCTACTTCCTTGCTGCCGTTGGCTGCTGGATAGTGATGGTCGTGCTTTCAGGTGTTCGTTGGGCGGTGCTGGCTCACCCCCTTGGTTTGGACCCCGGCTGGTGGCCCTACATTAAACTTTTCCTAGTCGGCAACTTCTTCAACGCCGTCCTCCCCACATTTGTCGGTGGCGACGTGGTGCGAGGTTACTACCTGAGCAAGCAGAGCAGGCAATTGGCCGCCCCATCCACAACCGTAATCATGGATCGAAATGCCGGCGTCGGAGGACTCATCCTCGTCAGTATTGCGGCATCAATGATTCATGACGTTGGCCAGGATCAACGCGCGCTCCAGCACTTCCTGATACTCTTCGGGGCCGCGTGGGCAGTGGCAAATGTGGCGATCTTCTGGCCCTTTGCACTACGTTTGATAGAGAGCCTGGCCAGGACCATCCTGGGGCCCCGTCTCGGGAAGCGTGCGGACAACCTGCTCCGTACGCTTGAGACCTATCGTTCTCACTTGCCTCGCTTTGGCGCCATGGTCCTCTTTAGCGCGGCCATACACATGGTTGGCTTTTCATCTGTCTATCTGGTGGGAGTGGGCCTCGGTTTGCCATTGCCCTTTGTGGTCTATCTGGTGCTTCTTCCCATCGTCGCCATTATCACGTTGATCCCGCTGAGTATTGGGGGCCTGGGAGTACGGGAGACAGCCTCGCTCACCCTCTTTGCCGGTGTCGGGCTGGCATCTGAGCAGAGTGTGGCGTTGAGCTTGCTCTGGTACTTGCTGGTTCTCACGGGCGGCATCCCCGGTCTCGCAATCTACCTCTGGAATCGGGAGAGTTCATGAAGCAATTGACGCAGAAACTCAAGGACGGGAAACTGAAGGTTACGGAGGTCGTACCGCCAGCCCTCCTCCCCGGTATGGTGCTCGTACAAAACAGTTACTCGCTAATCTCGGCAGGGACTGAGTCGAGCACCGTGGCAACTGCTCGCAAGAGCCTCGTGGGCAAAGCCCGTGAGCGGCCGGCGCAAGTGAAACAGGTCATCGATGTGCTGACCCAGCAGGGGCCGGTGCAGACTTATCGGGCCGTGATGAAGAAGTTGGAGGCCCATTCTCCACTCGGGTATAGCAGCGCCGGAGTAGTGCTCGATGTGGCGCCAGATGTGCGCGGCTTTGCCCCCGGTGACCGGGTGGCATGCGGCGGAGTCGGGTACGCAAATCACGCCGAAGTTGTGGCTGTTCCAACCAACCTCTGCGTCAAACTGGCCCCCGATGCCCGATTGGACCTCGCAGCTTACAATACCGTTGCTGCCATCGCCATGCAGGGGATTAGACAGGCTGACTTGCGTCTCGGCGAGAGTGCGGTTGTCATTGGCATGGGGCTCATTGGACAGCTTACTGGGCTCATGTTAAGAGCAGCCGGCGTTCGGGTTGTGGGCATCGACATCAATGGTGCGGTCCTTGAGTTGGCTCAAGGGAAGGCTGCTGACCTGACCTTGCTCTCAGCTTCCCCGGGATTACCTGAACAGGTGGATGAATTCACTAGCGGACATGGTGCCGATGCGGTCCTGATTACTGCCGGAACGGGTAGCACCGAGCCGGTGAATCTAGCGGGTCGTCTGTTGCGCAAGAAGGGAAAGGTTGTGATCGTGGGCGCAGTGCCCACCGGCTTCGACCGAGACCCCTACTACTATCGTAAGGAACTCGAGTTACGCATGAGTTGCTCGTACGGCCCCGGCCGCTATGACCTCGACTACGAAGAGAAGGGGCGAGATTATCCCGTGGCCTACGTCCGCTGGACAGAGAATCGCAACATGGCAGCCTTCCAGCAGCTCGCCTACGACGGGCGGTTGGAGATGGATTATCTGTCGACTCACACCTTCGACCTTGACGAAGCGCCAACCGCCTACGACCTTATTCTCGGTCGAGATGAGCCCTTCCTGGGGATTCTCATTCGTTACCAAGAGGGGACCCGGCAATTCGCCACCCGAATTGACGCACATCCTCCGGCATCCCCTGGGCTAGTCAACGTGGCCTTCATTGGCGCTGGCTCATATGCCCAAAGCCACCTGCTGCCCAATGTGCAAGGAGCAGATGTCGTCAAGCGGGGCATCTTCACCGCCAACGGCACAAACTCAAAGTCGGTACAGGAACGGTACGGATTCGAATTTTGCACCTCCACAGAGAGCGAAATAATCGAGTCCGAGGCCATCGATACCGTTTTTGTTGCCACCTGGCACAACACCCACGCAGAGTATGTCTCCAAAGCCATCGCGGCGGGGAAGAACGTCTTCGTAGAAAAGCCTCTGGCCATGGATGTGGAGCAGCTTGACGCCGTCGTTGAAGCTGTGGTTCAGTCGAGGGAGAAAGGTGTTGAACCACGCGTCATGGTTGGTTACAACCGCCGCTTCTCCCCTCTCACAAAAGCTGCGCTGGACCATCTTGGGAAGGGCCCAATGACCATGTTGTACCGGGTCAACGCCGGCGACATTCCACTGGGCACGTGGATTCAGGACCCTGACCTTGGAGGCGGCCGAATTATTGGTGAGGTCTGCCATTTCGTCGACTACTTCATCCACGCCTGCGGTGCCGTGCCAACTTCGGTTTACGCCACCGCCACAGCAGACCCCGAGACGAAAGAGGACTGCGTAGTTTTGAATTTGACCTTCGCTAACGGTTCGGTGGGAACCATCTGCTACCTGGCCAATGGTCCCAAATCGTTGCCCAAAGAGTACGTGGAGTTGTATCGCGCTGGCTCCGCAGCCATTCTCAAGGATTTTCGCGAGGTGGAGCTCTTTGGGACGAAGAAGACGACCAGAAAGAAACTCCTGGGCCAGAACAAAGGTCAGAAGGATATGGTATCGGCCTGGCTCGATTCAATTCGTGCCGGGGAACCGGCTCCAATGACTTTTGAAGAGCTGTTTGGTGGTACCCGCGCGACCCTGGGGGCGATTGCGTCCATTCGGCACGGACAGGTTGTGAGGTTGGCTTGATGGACCCCGAACTTACGGGCAGCCTGGGGCGCTTGAAGGAATACGTGGAAGCCCAGGGTTTCAAGGGTTACGACCCCTACGATGCACTCAACAGCGCGTTCCTCCAGAAGGTGACCATGGGCCGGAAGTGGCCTCGCATCGCGGCCCTGCAATTGCTGAAACGGTCGCCCGTGAACCTGAGGCCTCTACTAGGCGTGCCAAAGCAGTACAATCCGAAGGGCGTTGGACTCTTTCTCTGGTCATTTGGCAAGCTCTACGCCGTCGATCAGGAGCCATCGACTCTGGCCCAGATTGACTTCCTCCTTGATCGGCTAGGGGAGAGCCGGAGTCGGGGGATATCGGGCAACGGATGGGGCTATAACTTTGACTGGCAAAGCCGAGCGTTTTTTGTGCCCCGGTATACGCCGACGGTAGTCAACTCCGCATTCATTGGCCACGCCCTCCTCGACGTCTATCGTTGGACTGGCAAGGAGCGCTGCCTCGATCTGGCCACCCCCATTGCCGATTTCATGTTGAATGATCTGAAACGGTTGCCAGACGGTGATCTCTTCTCATTCAGCTATACGCCCATTGATGAATATGCAGTTCACAACGCCAACTTGCTCGGGGCCTCCTTACTCATCCGCCTCGCCGAGTTGACCGGTCGTGATGATGCGAAAGATGCGGCATTGACTGCCCTGGCCTACAGCATGAAGCATCAGCGTGAAGACGGCTCCTGGTGGTATGCTGAGCGTGAGGCCTCCCACTGGATCGATTCTTTTCACACCGGCTTTAATCTGCAGGCGATCCGGTATTTTCTGAATGGCGATGCGGCCCCGGCTTACCAGGCAGCGTACGAAAGAGGTGTGGAGTTCTACGCCAGTCGGTTCTTCGACGCCAGCGGGCGTCCTTCATATTACCACGACCGGGTCTATCCCATAGACGTGCACGCACCCGCTCAGGCGATGGTCTTCTTCGGAGAAGAAGCAGGATACCGGGAACTGGCACAGCGAGTAGGGCTCTGGATGATCCGGAACTTGCAGGACGATGCGGGCCACTTCTACTTTCAGCAGACCGCGCGCTACTTGAACAAGGTGCCCTACATGCGCTGGGGGCAAGCGTGGGCCATGCACGGACTGACCCACCTATATCTGCATGGAGGAGCGAGTTAGCCAATGGAAGGGACGCGGCGGCAATTACTCGGGATGCCCGTAGACGCCATTGATATGGACCTTGCAATGGTTCTCATCGACCAATCTCTGGCCGCCGGGAGCAAGCGCCGTACAGTGTTGGCCATGAACCCCGAGAAAGTCTTCGCCCTCGAGAATGACCCCCAGTTGCGCACGGTCTTCCAGGACGCTTTCCTCGTTCTTCCCGACGGCATTGGCGTGGTTGCCGGGTTACGCTTGCTTCACCGGCTTCCCGTGGGCCGGGTTCCGGGGGCTGATTTGATGCAGCGGCTCTGCGCCCTGGCCGCGTTGCGCGGCTACGGGATCTTCCTCTACGGTGCTACCGAAGAGGTGAACGCCGGGGCAGCCGATGAATTGGTCAGACGGAATCCAGGACTGCGGGTCGTTGGCCGCCAGAATGGCTACCTTCCAGAGGACGAGATGGACGGCCTTATTGAACGGCTCAATGACGTCCGCCCAGATCTTCTTTTCGTTGCCCTGGGCAGCCCGCGGCAAGAAGAGTGGATGTCCCGTTGGTTGCCGCAACTCGACGTTGGCATATGCCAGGGGATCGGTGGTACCCTCGATACCATCGTGGGGACCGTGAAGAGGGCTCCTCTTGTTTTTCAGAAGACCGGTTTGGAGTGGTTCTATCGCTTGGCGTCGCAGCCTGGCCGAGCGAAGCGGCAAGCCAAATTGCCCCTCTTCGCAGCTCGGGTGGTGCTAGAGAGATTGAAGCGAGGGAAGTGATGAAACTGCTGTTTGTTGCCGGGGCCCGCCCCAACTTCATGAAGATTGCCCCGCTCTTACGGGCATGTGAAGCTGTGCCGGAGTTGGAAGCCTTACTGGTTCATACCGGTCAGCACTACGACTACGAAATGTCTCGCATCTTCTTCGAGGATTTCGACATTCCGGAGCCCGACCATTTTCTTGATGTACGGTCGGGTAGCCACGCCGAGCAAACGGCTCGGATCATGGTGGCATTTGAGAAGGTGTGCCTGGCGGAAGATCCGCAAATGGTTGTGGTGGTTGGAGACGTCAACTCGACGCTGGCCTGCTCGGTGACTGCAAAGAAGTTGCATATCCGGGTTGCCCACGTAGAAGCTGGCTTACGCAGCGGCGATACTCGGATGCCGGAAGAGATCAATCGCATGGTCACCGATGCCATCTCGGATCTGCTCTTCGTTACCGAGACCAGCGGCCTGGAGAACCTGACTCGGGAAGGGCACCCCGAGAGCCGAGTGTTTCTCGTCGGAAACGTAATGATCGACACGCTCCATTACATGATGGAAAAAGCGGGGCCGGTCGAGCCAGCAGTGGAGCGCTACGTGGTGGTCACGATCCACCGTCCGTCTAACGTCGATGAACCCGCCAAATTGCGCGGTCTGCTGGAGGTGCTGGGAGAGATTTCAGAAACGCTCCCTGTCGTGTTTCCCATGCATCCGCGCACCCGCGGTAGAATCGAGGAATTCAGGCTTGAGACTCTCCTGGACAAGCCCGGTCTGCGGGTGGGACCTCCGCTCCGCTATCCTGACTTCCTTGCCCTCTGGCGTCATGCCGCACTTGTGGTGACCGATAGCGGTGGAATCCAGGAAGAGACGACTGCCCTTGGAGTTCCCTGCCTGACTATTCGTGAGAACACCGAAAGACCTATTACCGTGGAACAGGGCACAAACATCCTGGTAGGAACCGAGCCCGATGCCATTCGACGCGAGTTCAACCGTTTTGCGGCGGGCCTCGTCAAATCTGGCACAGTCCCAGAGCTCTGGGACGGGAAGGCCGCTCGACGTATCCTCGAGATTCTCCATGCTCGTCTCTGAATCGACCATCGGGAAGGGGAGGACCTCCTCATTGACACATCTCCCGGCGGTTGCTAGCCTCGCGGGGTGTCTTCTGGCGAGGTTCCAATGACCGGCAAGCTGGCTATCGTCACTGGTGGTTACGGGTTCATCGGGTCGAATTTCGTGCGCTTCTTGCTTGAAAACCGGCCCCAATGGCGGGTCGTTAATGTTGACGCACTGACATATGCCGGCAACCCCGCGAATCTGGCCGATGTGGCTGAATCTGAAAGCTATGAGTTTGTACGGGCCGACATTGGGGACTCCAGGGCGGTGCAAAACCTCTTTGCGAAGTTGGAGGCGGCCCCTGATTTCGTGTTCAACCTCGCGGCTGAATCCCATGTAGACCGCAGCATTGAGTGCCCCGACGCGTTTGTTCGTACCAATTTCTCTGGCACTTTCAATCTCATTGAGCAGATGCGCAATGCTGGAAGTGGACGTTTTATTCAGGTGTCCACGGACGAAGTCTATGGGACCCTTGGGGAAACTGGTCGCTTCACCGAGAAGACTCCTCTCGACCCCTCCAGCCCCTACTCAGCCAGCAAGGCTGCCGGAGACCTGCTGGTCTCATCGTACTGCCGTACCTTCGGGCTCGACGCGGTGACGACGCGCTGCTCCAATAATTATGGCCCCTACCAGTTCCCCGAGAAGCTGATACCCCTGATCATTATCAATGCCAGGGAGGGTGCGGATCTGCCGGTCTACGGGACCGGCAAGAACATTCGTGATTGGATCCACGTGGAAGATCATTGCCGCGGGATTCTGTTGGCCGCGGAAGGGGGTAGGGCGGGACAAGTCTACAACTTCGGCGGCGAAGCCGAAAGGCGGAACCTGGATATTGTGGAGTTCATCGCAAAGTCAGTCTCCGGGAACCTGGACCTCATAACCTTCGTCACCGATCGGCCCGGCCACGATTGGCGATACGCTATGGACATCTCCAAGGCTCGCAACGAGCTGGATTTTGAGCCAGCCGTTAGATTCGAGGAGGGGTTGGCGCAAACCATAGATTGGTATCTGGCCAACGAAGATTGGTGGCGCCCCATTCTTACCGGAGAGTATCTGCAATCCAATCAGAGACCGTGTGGTGATACGGCCACGGACCAGGAGGAATAGAATGAAGGGAATCATCCTGGCCGGCGGCAAGGGGACCCGTCTACATCCTCTGACCAAAGTCACCAACAAGCACCTCCTCCCCGTGGGCAAAGAGCCCATGATCTTCAATCCGATCCGCAAGATGATAGAGGCCGCTGTCACACAGATTCTCATTGTGACCTCCACTGAGCACATGGGGGATATTGTCAACCAGTTGGGTTCTGGCCTGGAGTTTGGTTGTGAATTCACCTATCGCGTCCAGGAACATGCCAAAGGAATTGCCCATGCCTTGCTGCTGGGTGAGACCTTTGCCTCTGGCGAGAAGATTCTCGTCATTCTTGGCGATAACATCACTACTGGAAGTTTGGTGTCGCACGTGGAAGCATTTCGCAATCAAGCTGCAGGTGCACGCGTTCTGCTCAAGAAAGTAGGTGACCCCGAACGGTTTGGCGTTGCCGCCATCGACGAGATGCAGGTTGTCCAGATTGAAGAGAAACCAGAGAACCCCAAGAGCGACTATGCGGTGGTCGGTTATTACATGTACGACCACAAGGTCTTCGACATCATCCGTGCCATTAAGCCCAGCGACCGTGGCGAATTGGAAATCACCTCGGTCAACAACCGTTACATCGAACTCGGTGAATTCAAACACGGCATCCTCGACGGTGATTGGACCGATGCCGGAACCCTGGAATCCCTACAGTATGCAAATCAAATGATGCTGGGGCACGAATAGGTAGATTTGACTTCCGGGTTGCTCACCCCTCATAATGGAGGAGGATTACTTCGGTTTCCTGCCGGAGTTGAGGAGTTGTCGTGCGGATCACGGTTTTCATTCTGGCGGTGGTGGTGGCATCCCTTGGGGCGATGCCACGGGCGGTGCTGTGCGTTGCCGAGCACCATGAGAGTCATGTGGTGTTTGGCCATACGCACGACCACCATCTGGACGGCGATTCCATTCCCCACGATGATGATGAGCCCATCTTCTGCGGCCACGAAATCGATCACGATGATTGCGGTGACGGCGGTTGCCTCGATGTCAACCTTGGCGTCGATGGGATCGCATCGAATAATGATTCTAACGGGACGGTGGCTCTGGCCGAGGGAGTCGAAGTGCTGGCAACCTCAGTGGACCGCGCCCGTAACCTGCGCGTCGTTGAACTGAGGCCTCCTCCGCCCATTGACGATATATACTTGGAGACTTGTCAGTTTCTGATCTAGGTCTCTCTTTCCACTTTATCATCCTTTCGAAAAACAGTTGAGCAGCCATGGACTCCTGGTGTGGAGTTCAGAGGAGGTTGCATGAAGTTACGATTCCGGCCCGGCGCGCTCATTGTCGCTCTCGCAATTGCTGGGTTATTCCCCGGCGAAGGGCTGACTCAGGAACCGCTGACAATTGACCTAGCAGTCGCCAGGGCACTGGCCGACCATCCCGAGTTGGCGATTTGGGACGCGGAGATGGCGCAGCATGAAGCCGCCGCCCGTCAGGCATCGGTCTATCCCAATCCTGAAATTGAACTGGAACTTGAAGAGTGGGGTATCCAGCGTAGCTGGCTGGCCGACGAAGCGGAAGGGACACTTCTGATTCGCCAGGCAATTCCGCTCTTGAACCGGCGCAACGCTGCGGCCGAAGTGGCTCGCTCCGGACAAGGACTGTCCGCGGCTGGAAAGGCGTGGGCGAGGGCGCATCTAGTGCGAGAGGTTCGGCAGCGTTACGCTCGGGCCGCCCTGGCGGCGGTGAGTGTCCTGCTCGCTAAAGAGGGGCATCAACTCAGCCTGGGCGTAATGGAGGCTATCTCCCGGCGCATTGAGGCTGGAGACCTTGCACCAGCAGAGCTTACCCGGGTGGAGGTGGAGGTGCTCCAGTCAGAATTGGCCGTGGAAGATGCCGAGGCCGTAGCTCGAACCGCAGCGGTCGCGCTGGCTGCTTCCTGGGCGGGTGAACTGGGCAACGGAGTGGAGCTGGCCCCGTTGCCGGCGCCGGTGGTGCCAGAAGCTGCTGGCGGGGGGGAGCGGCTATGGATGGCGGCAGCGGAGGCCAGGGTAGTAACGGCGGAGGCCGAAGCCAGACTCGTTCAGGCAGAGGTGCTCCCCAATTTGGAAGTGGGGGTGGGCTGGCGCGAAAGCGGTGCCTTTGAGACCAACTCCCTCGTCGTTTCCGTCGGCATGCCAGTCCCCTTATGGAATAGGAACAAAGGCCAGCTAGACGTGGCCCGAGCGGAAGCTCGCAAGGCCCGTTTCGAAGCCGCGGCAGGGAAGCGGGAATGGCAGGCGCAACTGGCCGAAACCAGAGACCGGGTACGAGCGGCGCAGGTGCGTCACAAGACCCTTCAAGAGCGATTGCTACCAGCCCTGGAAGCAGCTCATCAAACGGTCCAGGACGGTTTCGCACAAGGGCGTTTCGATGCCCTCGATCTGCTGGCTTCCAGGCGGCGGTTGCTTGAGGGCAAGCGAGCGGCCCTGGAAACTCTAAATGGATACTGGGAAGCACGTATCGACCTCGACTGGCTGCAAGGCGGGGCGGACAAGGAGATGGCCCAATGAAATGGACCTACGGAATAGTTGCGGTGGCCATTTGTGCCGTGGCGACGATGAGTTGCGACGGGCTCAAGAAGGGTGCTGAGAAGGAAGAGTCAGGTCACGAAGCCCATGACCATGGCAAGCATGAGGGGCATGATGAGGCTGGAAAGGAGGGAGCAGGCGAAGGGTGCGGTTGTGGTCAGGAGGGGACTTCGGGCCACGAGGCCGACGACCATGCCGAGGGGCACAAAGAGGCTGCGGACGAGTCGGGGCACGAGGGGCATGGACACGCTCCTGGTGAGCATGGAGCTGGTGCGGTGGGAGGGCACGAGGGCTGTGACCATGGTGAGCACCAGAGCCACGAAGGGGCAGTGGAAGAGCCGGGACACGAAGGCTGTGACCATGGTAGCAGTGAAGGTCACAGTCGCGGCGAGTTGGCCCTGGACAGGTTGGACGAGCAGCGCTGCGAGCACCAGGTCCAGACCGTCGCCTGCGACGAGTGCCGCTATGAACTAGGCGTCGTGGAGGTCCCCGACGATGTCGCGGCAGAGTTGCTTACAGAGGCCGCCGCGAAGTCGGCCATTCAGACTTTCAGTGAACTCTCCTTGCGTTGTGAGACTGGGCGAGACGAGCAGAGGTCCGTGGAAGTTGTTGCGCTGCTTGGTGGCCGGGTAGAAGAGATCCGGAAGTCCCTCGGGCAAGCGGTTGAGAAGGGAGACGTGCTCGCCATTCTCGCCTCTGACGAGTTTAGCGAACTGAAGCTTGCACACGAGAAGTATCATCAGGAGTTGGAACTTGCCCGTACCCGCTTCGACCGTCTCGTCCGAGTCCAGGGAAACCTGAACCAACTGCTGGAGAAGCTACGCGGACTTGATGCGGAAGGAATCGATGTGGCATCCATCTCGAAGCTGGAAATCGGGGGAGCAAAAGCCGAATTGATGGCTGCGGCCAACGGGTTTGTGCGCGCCCGGGCCGACTGGGAGCGCGATACCAGGCTGGTTGCCGATGGTCGCAAGCTGCTGGAAAGCGTGAGCGGCAAGGCCAACCATGATATCGAGAGACTCGTGGTCGGTAGCTGGAAGGCCGATGTTCTGGCGGCTCGCGCCGAACTTCGCCTGGCGAAGAAAGCCAAAGAGAGGCTCGACAAGCTCTCCAAGCGCAACCTGGCCAGTCGAAAGGAGCTTGACGAGGCGAGACGTAACCGGGATGTGGCAGCGGTCCGTTTTGACGCTGCAGTGGAACAGGTGACACTGGACATCGAGGCACATGAAGTGGCCGTGCTCGAGATGCTCAACACCGCCAGGTCACGTCTGGAGAGTGCGGTGGAGCAAGTTGTTCTG
>CAZFVN010000158.1:0-11917 GCA_964522395.1 uncultured Myxococcales bacterium | reverse complement strand
GGCAATGCCCAGGCACCACACCGGCGACGGCGGACAAACACCACGTCAACCATCACCACCCCCAACCAGCCGTCCCAAAACACCTCCGAATTCTCCAATAATCCCGCGGCCCGTACCAGCGCACCATTGCTCAGAGATCGACTCATATGGTTGACAGTCTTATATACCGTACTGTAAAAGAATCGCGCGTTCCGGCCGCGCTCCCGGAAGTCTCCGGGGGTCCACGGAGCCGGAAGATAGGGAGGACAGCACGTGGCAGAGGCAATAGACCAGCAAGAGATTTTCATTCCCGCAGATCGACTGCGCAATTTCGTGAAGGAAGTATTCGTCCGTCTGGAAGTTCCGGAAGACGATGCTGCGACGGTTGCTGACAACCTCGTCTCCGCTGACCTCCGGGGCGTGCGCTCCCACGGCGTCGCTCGCCTCGAGCGTTACGTCAACGGAATTAAGGACGGCCTGATCAAACCACGCACCCCCTGCACAGTAGTTGCAGAAAGTGCAGCTTCGGCGACCCTAAATGCCCACGACGGATTGGGCCAGCCGGCTGGCAAACGGGCCATGAAAATGGCCATCGAGAAGGCCTCCAAGGTCGGTGCCGGCTTCGTTTCAGTGCGCAATTCCAACCACTACGGAATCGCCGCTTACTACGCGATGATGGCGTTGCCCCACAACATGATCGGCATTTCCCTGACCAACTCAGCCCCCCTGGTGGTCCCCACCTTCGGGCGAGAGATCATTGTAGGTACCAACCCCATCTCGGTGGCAGCACCCGCAGGTAGCGACCGACCCTTCGTGCTGGACATGGCCACATCGACAGTCCCGCGCGGCAAGGTTGAGGTCTACAACCGCATCGAAAAGGAAATGCCCACCGGTTGGGCCTCCGACCACACTGGCAAATCCACCGGCGATGCTGGCCTCGTGCTGGACAACTTGATCAATCGAGTTGGCGGCGGACTCTTCCCCCTCGGCGGTGCCGGCGAAACCTGGGGCGGCCACAAGGGCTACGGACTATCACTGCTGGTGGATGTCCTCACCGGCGTCCTCGCCGGCGGCCACTTCGGTGCCCACGTCTACGAAAAGACCGCCGAAGGCAAGCCGCAGCCGGCCAATGTATGCCATCTGTTTGGGGCCCTCGACTTGAGCGGCTTCGGCGATCCGGAAGCCTTCCAGCAACGTCTGGCCCAATATCAGAACGAACTGCGAACCAGCGCCAAGGCCGAAGGAGAGAGCCGCATCTTCGTCCACGGCGAGCGTGAATTTGAAATGGCTGAGAAGTATGAAGAGATAGGCGCACCCATCCACCCGAAGAGCGTAGGCACAATGCGCTTCATCGCCGGCGAACTCGGCATCCCCTACACCCTGGACTAAAAATATGAAATCGCTTCCCTATGGCCGTGGCGAGATGACTTTTGAAGTACCCCCGAACATGCAGTGTGACGTTGCCGAGCCGTCCCCCTACCCGGCCCTGCCGGACCTGGGCGACGCCGTGCGCGACGCGCTCCAGAACCCGCTGGGGACCGGGCCGTTGCGCTCTTTGGCAACCCCCGAATCGAAGGTCTGCATAGTAATTACCGACATCACCCGAGCTTGCCCCGACGAAGCTCTCGTCGGCCCCATGCTCTTGGAGCTGGAGGCAGCCGGCGTCCCCGATGAGCAGATCACTATTCTGGTGGCTGTTGGCATGCACCGCGCCAGCACCCTGGAAGAGCAGCACGAGAAGCTCGGTGAGCGCATCGTGGCCCGCTACAACGTCATTGACCACGATGCCGAAGACCCCGAGGCCCTCGTTGATTACGGCCTCACTGCCAGTGGCGTCCCCATCGTCTTCAATAAGATTGCCGACGAAGCGGACTTGCTGATTGCCACGGGCATCGTTGAGCCCCATCAGTACGCGGGCTACAGCGGTTGCCGCAAGACCATGGCAGTAGGCGTGGCTGGTGAAGCTATGATCGCCTACACCCACGGTCCCGTCATGCTCGACCACCCGGCAACCCGCCTCGCCAACCTCGATGGCAACCCCTTCCACGAAGCGGCCATGGAGATTGCCGACAAGGCTGGCTTGAACTTCTGCATCAACGTAGTGAAGAACGGCGACCAGAAGATCTGCGCCGTCAAAGCTGGCGAGCACCGACCTGTTTTTGAGGCTCTGGTGGATGTCGCCCGCAAGGTCTACACCGTCCCCGTTCCCCACCGCTACCACGCTGTCATCTGTGGCGTCGGCTTCCCCAAAGATGCCAACCTCTATCAGGCGAGTCGTGGACCGAGCTACATCTTCTTCGCCCCCACCCCACTCCTTGAAGAGAAAGGTGTTCTGGCAGTGGCCGCACCCTGCCAGGAAGGCGCGGGCGAAGGTACCGGCGAAGAACGCTTCTTCGCCACCATGAAAGAGGCCCCCGACATGCAGACGATTCTGCATGACGCGCGTAGTAAAGGATATAAGCCGGGAGAACAGCGCGCTTTCGTCATGGCCAAAGTGATGGAAGAGAACGACGTCATCGTGGTGGGCTCTGACTGTCCGGACATCATCAAAGACGTACACATGATTCCGCTGGATACAATGGACGATTTGTTCCAACTGGTAGAGGAGCGCTTCGGGGCTGACTCTCGGATTCTGATTGTACCCCATGCCCTGCAGACCCTGCCCTACGTAGAGGAGCAGTAAAATGGGCGACAACGCCGAGAATAACCGCGGATTTGTGGGCGAAGTTGCCGCCCTCCCCGACGGCAAGGACATTGACCATTGCATTCAATGTGGCATGTGCACGGCGACCTGTCCGGTGGCAGAAGCAGTGCCGGGGTTCAGTCCGCGCCAGCTCATCGCACGCGCCCTGCTGAACCTCGACAAGGAGCTCCTCGCCTCGGACGAAATCTGGTACTGCGCCCGCTGTCAGCAGTGCGTGGCCAACTGCCGCAAGGACATCCGCCCGGGCGACATCATTACCGCCCTGCGCATCATCGCCATCCGCATGGGCTACAAGAAGACCGCAGGGGCAAAACACGCCCTCGCATTCCTCGGTGACATCGCCCGCAAGGGTAAGCTTAACGAGGCAACTCTCACCATGAAGACCCTCGGCTGGGGAACAGTCACCATGGTGCCCTACGCCATGCGGATGATGTTCAAAGGCAAAGTGCCATCGCCATTCGTCAAGAAGATTGAGGGGCTCGAGCAAGTCCGCTCCCTCATCGAGGAGTACAAGCAATGAGCACTACTCGCTTCGCCTACTATCCAGGCTGCGCCGCGGAAGCGACCGTGAAGGAAGCTGACAAGGCGATGCAAGCCATCGCTCCGCTCCTCGGTCTCGACCTGGAACTCTATGAAAGTATGTCCTGTTGCGGTGCCGGCGTAATGCATGAGGAGGAACCGGACGCATCCCTCGCCATCAACGCCCGCAATCTGGCCATCGCTGAAAAGGCTGGTGTCGATCTCCTCACCATCTGCAACACCTGCCTCCTCACCATGGTCAAAGCGCAGCACGAACTGAAAGAGAACCCGGCCCTCATGGCCCGCATCAATGAGAGCCTCTCGAAATTCGACCTGCACTATTCTGGCAAAGTGCGTGTCCGCCATCTTCTCTGGGTGCTGGCAGAGGACATTGGACCGGAGGCCATCAAGGCCCTGGTCAAGAAGCCTCTCACGGGAATGAAGATTGCCCCCTTCTACGGTTGCCACATCCTGCGGCCCGATGAAGTCCTTGGTTTTGAAGATGACCGCGATCCCGACTCCATGGAGAAGGTCATTGAGGCGCTGGGCGCTGACCCGGTGCGCTATGAAATGCGAACCGAATGTTGCGGCTTCCATGTGATGTTGGTAAACAAGCCAGCCACGACCAATATGGTCGGTCAGTGCCTGGGCAGTGCCAGCGACAAGGATGCTGATATCATGGTAACACCCTGCACCCTCTGCCAGCTCACCCTTGATTCTTACCAATATCTCGCGGACAAGAGCCGCGAGAAACCCTTGAAGCTGCCGGTGCTGCATCTGCCGCAGATCATGGGGATGGCCTTCGGTCTTGACGATAAAGCCATAGGCCTTAACAAGCTCTTCGTTGCGGTGGCCCAATGAGCGAAAAAAGCACAGATTCCAAGCAACGTATTGGTATCTTCGTCTGTCGCTGCGGCGGCAACATCTCTGACACGGTTGACGTGGAGCACCTCGTCAGCAAGGGAGAGGACATGGAGAACGTCGAGTTCACCATGTGGAACTCCTTCACCTGTTCAGCTGAAGGGCAAGGGCGGATCAAAGAGAAGATCGAGGAGCACAACCTCGACTCCGTGATCATCGGTAGCTGCACGCCCCGCCAATACGAGGACCTCTTCCGCGAGACCATTGCCGAGGCTGGCCTCAACCCCTACATGCTAGAGGTTGTGAACCTTCGTGAGCAGTGCGCCTATCCCCACCACAAAGAACCTGAGAAAGCGACTGCCAAGGCTACCGTGCTGGTGAATGCGGCGGTTGAAAAGACGCGCCGCCTCGAGCCGCTGGAAGTGAAGCAAATTGAGGTCTCCAGAGAGATCGCAATCGTCGGTGCCGGTATCGCCGGGATGCATGCCGCCAGCACTCTTGCGAAGCTTGGTCACCAGGTCCACCTGGTAGAGAGGGAGACTACGGTGGGTGGCAACATGGCTCGCGTGGTGAAGACTTTCCCCACTGACGACTGCGCCATGTGTACTCTCTCGCCCAAAATGGACGAGATGACCAAGAACAAGAAGATCCACCTCTTGACAAACTCCGAAGTAATTGACGTCAAGAAGGCCCGAGAGGGCTTACGGATCAAGGTCCGGCGCAACCCCCGCTTCCTCGACGAAGAGACCTGCACCGGCTGTGGCAAATGCACCGAGAACTGCCCTGCCAGTCTCTACAACGAATACAACCTGGGATTGGAATCCACTCGTGCGGCCATCTACAAGCCATTCCCCGCCGCGGTTCCCAACAAGTACATCCTCACCCGGCGTGGCGCACCGCCCTGCCGCGATGCTTGCCCCGTACATCAGAATGCACATGGGTATGTGGCCCTCATTGCCGCCGGCAAATATGCCGAAGCTTATGACGTTATCCGCCGCGACAATCCGCTGCCCTCTGTTTGCGGCCGGGTCTGCAACCACATCTGCGAAACTGCCTGCTCCCGCACCGACGATGGTGGAGCCATCTCCATTCGGGCTCTGAAGTCCTTCGTCATGGAACACGAAACAAACAGCGAAGAACGAATCCCAGAACTGCCCGAGACCCTGCCCCTGAAAGTCGCCATCGTCGGCGGCGGACCCACGGGTCTGGCGTGCGCCCACGACCTGGCGCTCAACGGCATCAAATCCACCGTCTTCGAGGCCAGTGACCAGGCCGGCGGAGTGCTGAGTTTGAGCCTGCCCCGCTACCGCCTGCCTCGAGAGATTCTCGACAAGGACATCGACTACATCCGAAAGCTCGGTGTGGATATCCGCACTAACCAGGCCGTAGACGGACCACGTCTCCGCTCCTTGCTGGCCGAATACGACGCCGTCTATCTCGCCATCGGCCTCACCCGTGACAAGTCGATACCGCTCCAGGGACGTGATGCTGAAGGTGTCCTCCTCGGCGGCGAATTCCTCGATGGTGTCAAGCGTGGCAAGCCTGAGGGAATGGGCCAGAACGTCCTGGTTATCGGCGGTGGCAACGTCGCCTTTGACGTCGCTAGAAGCGCCGTCCGCCTCGGGGCCAAAGTCGAAATGATGTGCCTCGAATCACCCGAAGAGATGCCCGCCCTACCCGACGAGATCAAAGAGGGCCTGGAAGAGGGTATCGTAATTCATAATCGGGTCTCTCCACAGCACTTTGAAGTCGCCAATGGGCGGGTCACCGGTGTGGCCACCAAGGTCGTGGAGCGCATCGAGATTGATGACTTAGGCCGCCTCATGCCGATTACAGTAGAAGGCTCCGACAAGGTCCTTGAGGCCGACACTGTGGTCTTCGCCATTGGCCAGGCACCGGACGTAGCTCCGCTCAAGGATATCGGCTTCGACCTTAATGAAAGAGGGCTCATCAAGGTAGACGAGACCAACCTTCGCACCGCAGTAGAAAAGCTCTACGCCGGTGGCGATGCCGCCAGTGGACCAACCACTGTGGTGGCCGCAATGGGCATGGGCCGACAAGCCGCCCGCTCCATCGCTAAGGACCTCGGCCACCCCATTGGTGACCTCGACGTCTTTGGCACGTTGGGAACCGTGGAGGCTGCCGAGTCTATTGAACTGGGACATAAGGCGGGACACAAGACTCTGCCCCGCAAGCAGCCTCCACACGTTCCCGCCGAAGAGCGGGTCAAAGGATTTGAAACCTTCGAAGGTTCCTTCAACGAAGAGGAAGCTGTCGCCGAAGCCTCACGCTGCCTGCAGTGTGGTGGCTGTGCTGACTGCCGGGTCTGCGAATCGGTTTGCGAAGCAGAAGCAATTCGCTACGACCAGAAAGCGGAAGAGATTGAACTCCTCGTCGGTGGCGTAATTGTGGCCACCGGCTTCAAAGACTACGACCCCAGTAAGCTCAACTACGGCTACGGGCGCTTCCCCAACGTGATTACGCAGTTCCAGATGGCCCGTATGCTCGACCCCATCGGACCCACCGAAGGTAAGGTCCTGCGGCCCATCGACGGCAAGGAAGCTAAGCGTATCGTGATGGTCCAGTGCGTCGGCTCACGTGGCGATGCCCAGGGCAACAAGGACATGCACGCTTACTGCTCACGGACCTGCTGCATGATTTCCTTGAAGCACGCCGGTCTCATCAAGAAGAGCTTCGTGCCAGATGCGGAAATCACCATTTGCTACATCGACATCCGTGCCTTCGGTAAGGGTTACGAAGAGTACTACGATTCCGTCAAGGGCAAGGGCGTACGCTTCCTCAAGGGACTGCCCGCTCGCGTCCGTGAGGATGAGGAGAATCACGACCTCATCATCGATGTGGAAGATCAGAACACCGCCCGACGAGTCGAACTTCGGGCCGACCTCGTTGTCCTTGCAACGGCCACCGAACCAGCCGAGGGAGTCAACGAGCTAATGCGGATGCTCACCATCTCGAAGGACGAAACAGGCTTCATCCGTGAGTTCCACCCGAAGATCCGACCCACCGACACCACCGTCAAGAACGTTATGATGGCAGGGACAGCACACGGACCCAAAGACATCACCGATACCATCTCTCAGGCAGGTAGCGCGGCGGCATCGCTGGCGGCCTACCTGGGCGACGGATTCATTACCCTGAACCCACTGGTCGCCCACGTCGACGAAGAGAAGTGTCGCGCCTGTGGCCGCTGTGAAACATTCTGTGAATTCCAGGCAGCTACCGTCGGCGATGAACTCCATGCTGGTGTGGAAGAGGCGCTTTGCGAAGGTTGCGGTAAATGCTCCGTGGTCTGCCCCACTGGAGCAATCAAGGTGTATGGTGCTCATGATGAGCAAATTGAGAGCATGATGGAGGCGCTGAGGTCCCTATGAGCTACGAACCTGATATCCTCGGCTTCGCCTGCAATTGGTGCGGTTACGCCGGTGCCGATGGTGCCGGACAGGCAAAGCTGCAATACCCTACAAACTTTCGAATCATCCGTGTGATGTGTCTGGGCCGTATTGACCCTGGCTTCATCATGCGTGCCTTTGAAGATGGCTACGATGGCGTGGCCCTCATCGGCTGCCACATTGGCGACTGCCACTATGTCTCTGGCAACGTCAATGCCCAGGAGGTTGTCAAGCATGTACAAGGCATCCTCGATACCATGGGGCTCGGCGGCAAGCGTCTGCGCATTGAAGAGGTCTCGTCTGCTGAAGGCCCAGTCTTCGCTGAGGTCGTGAACGCGTTCAAGGAAGAACTTGTCGAAATGGGACCCAACCCACTCAAGGTTGCTCCTCCCTCCATAGCACCCGCTGCGCAAGAGGAGGCCAGTCCATGAGCCAGCCAGTAACTACCGGGGACCTGCCCTGCATTCAGTGTAATAAATGCACGCACGTCTGCCCGCAAAACATGATCGACCCGACCTTCTCACCCAGAGGCTACCTGCTCAAGGCCCTCATGGGTGAAAGTGAAGAACTGGAAGCTGGACCGGAAATCTGGCAATGCCTGACCTGCCTCAAGTGCCAGGATGCCTGCCCCTCCAGTACCGACTGGGTGGGACTCGTGAAGGAACTTCGACACCAGGCCAAAGGGAAGGACCAGTCCTTTGACTGCAAGCACGGTCGCATGATGCAGACCTTGCAGCGGATGATGGCCAACCCCGACTTGAAGCAGGACCGTCTGGGCTGGGCCGAAGGCCTTGATTACACGGATAAGGGTGAGTACTTCTACTTCACCGGTTGCCTTCCCTACTTCGACAACATGTTCACCTACGACTCACACACCGCGATCGCCCAGGCGACACTGAAGCTCTTGAACGCCGGCGGAATCGTACCAGTGCTCTCCAATGACGAGCGCTGCTGCGGCTATGAGTGCCAGTGGAATGGTGACAAGAAGACCTTCAACAAGTTGGCCAAGCTCAACATCGAAGCCATTGCGGCAACTGGGGCCAAGAAGGTTGTCACCTCCTGCGCCGAGTGCTTCCGAACGTTGAAATCGGATTACGCAGAGGACCACGAACTGCCCTTTGAAGTTATCCACTCAGTGACCCTCATTGCAGATTGGGCCAAGAGCGGGAAACTGAAGTTCAAGGAGCAGGCTGCCGCTGACATCACCTACCACGATGCCTGCCGAATGGGCCGCTACGAGGGTATCTACGATGCTCCTCGGGAGATCCTCAAGGCCATCGCCGGGGATAAGTTCACCGAAATGCAGCGCGTCAAGAATGACGCCATCTGCTGTGGCGTTGGCAACTTCTCAAACTGCGATGCCAACACCAAATTCCTTCAACATGACCGACTTCAGGAAGCTAAGGGGACCGGGGCCGAGGTAATGGCTACCACCTGTCCCAAATGCCGAATTCACTACGGCTGCTATCTCGACGGGCGCCCCATTGAGCCCATTGAAGATCTGAAAGTCAAAGACATTACCGAGCTCGCGGCGGAGGCATTGGAACTATGATGAATCCCATCCAGGACTTCGCAACTCACCTGCAAGAGAAGGGTATTCTCTGCGATACCAAGAATGTCACCCCCTACGCTACCGATGCCTCCTTTCTGACTTTGGGCAAGCCGGGGCTGATCGTCTTTCCTATTGACGAAGAGCAGACCCTCGAGGTCGTTCGCTACGCCAGTGAGAAGAAGATCGCGCTGACTCCCCGGGCTAAGGGCTCCAGTACTGCTGGTGCATCACTGGCTGTAGAAGGTGGCGTCATTGTGGTCACCGACCAGTTGGGCGTGGTGAACAAGTTCGGTCGCCGCCTCGGTTTTCCGCCCCTGGCCTTCTTCAAGGCTGACGGCACGGCAGTGCCCACGGAAGAGCTGGAAGCCAATCGGGAAGAAGAGATGTACGCCCGCGTCGGGGCCGCGCTTTCTACCGAAGAACTAGACCGCATGTTGATGCCTCTAGGCTGGCAATGTGCCGTCGTACCATCTAGCGGCTGGAGCACCATCGCTGGCAACTTCGCCACCAACGCCGGTGGCAATGGCACGCCTAAGTATGGCACCTTCCAACACGTTATCGGCCGGCTACGAGTGGTTGCTTCCCGACCTGGCGGAGCCGAAGTCGTTACCGTTACCGACCGTGAGATGATTCGCGGCATGGGTGGTGGGCAAGGCCTCTATGGCATTATCACCGAACTGGACATGCGGGTAGTACCCCGCCTTGCCCCGGAAGAGCTTCACTCCAGCTTCTGCGCCTGTGTCATCGACGATGTCGAGGCCCTGGGAGATGTGGTTGGCGAGTTCATGGTGGCCATGGAAGAGGTTACCAAGCCCATCATTGCCGAATTCATGATGGCCGACAAGAGCCTCTTCAAGCCAGGCGACCCGCTTCTCACGCACCCTGAAGTTGGCCCCCTCTTTGATTATCCCGAAGGCAGCTACAAGTTCATCATGATGTACGAGGGCCGAGTCGACGAAATGTCGCAGCTCGCTTCCGTCACCGAACGTTTCCCAAAGATTTCTTTCTCGGAAACCAGCCCCGAAACCATGAAGATTCTCCTGGCGTTGCGCAAGGCTGCCACAGGCAAGTCACCCGGCCGCGTTGCAGTTCCCGGATTCGAAGACATCTACGTCAACGATCCCCGCGATCTGGGCCGAGTCCTCAAAGCTATCTACGAGATCACGGAAGGCTCCCTGCCCGGTCGTCCTATCGGCCACCAGTACACCGGCGGACTGGTAATCCACTACCGTCCCCAGGCCTCACTGACTCAGGAAGAATACCAAATCGCATGGGACCTGACCCAGCGCCTCACCAACAAGGTCTGCACCGCAGAATTCAACACAGTGAAGCGCCGTGAGCACGGCCTGGGACTAGAAGTCTTCGCCCTCTCCCCACCCGAAGAACGCGCCCGCATGAAGAAGATCAAAGATGCCTTCGACCCCGCAGGCATCTTCCAACCCCACCTCATCACGGAATCGCCTGATATTCGTTTTGTTGGGGATAAGCTGAAGGGGTATGCTTAGTGACCCGGCACATCTGGTGCACAGAGGTCCTGTGCCTCCCTTTACACGAGCGTGGGTGGGGTCAATTCAATGCCGGACTCACAGCCCACATGGTTCCGAAGCAATGCTTCGGTCGCACATGATGACCGCAGAGCGTTGGGGCCTCGTTGCGACTCATGGGTGGGGACTGGGGTGGTAGTTGCTGCTACTACAAATGATGAGGTACGTCTGCCCTTGTAGAAGCAACCACAAGCCACCGCCGTACGAAAGCTCATTCAGAAACAGAAAACGCCCCGCGGTCATCCTGCGATTGCGAGGCATGTGCTTCGGCGACCAGGTCACCCACAATCCGAGCGATGCGCAGGACCTCTAGGCACCAGATGTGACCAAGTCACCTACCCCCGCCTAAAACTAAACCTACTCCCAAACGTCACCACGCCAATCAGAAACAGCGCCGCCAGCCCATACATAGGAAACGGGGTCGAGCTTTCAAGCGAGGGAGTAATGGAGAGCCAGATATCCAGTGCTCGTCCGGCCAATACTAGAATGGCGACCTGGAAGAGTAGCGGACGGTTCTTCTTCTGCCCTGCCGAGAGGAGCAGGACGAAGGGGGCCCCGAAGCTAATGACGAGATTGAGAACAAAGTAAGTTGCCCAGGAACCACTCAGCCGATGGACGAACCAGGCACTCTCTTCCGGGATATTGGAATACCAGATGAGCATGAATTGGCAGAACCAGATGTAACCCCAGAAGAAGCTGAACGCGAAGAGCATTTTGCCGAGGTCATGAAGTTGCCCGTCGGTGAGCTTCAGACGTCCCTGCTTCTCCCAAATGAGAGCAACTGCGGTCACCAGAGCAATTCCGCCGAGGAAGGTGCTGGAGAAGCCATAGACGCCCTGCATGGTGCTGAACCACTCCGGTTCAATGGACATCAACCAGTCCCACCAGGCCACTGATATCGTAATCCCGAAGAGGATAACAAAGAGAATACCGGCCTTCACCATCTGAGCAGTTGCCTTCGCGGACGGCTGCTCAATGGCAGCTTGGATTCGCCGAGAGAGGCCGAAGCACATCCAGATCCAAAGCAGGATTACTGCAGCGGCCCGGCCCCAGAAGAACCAGAGATTGAGCCAGGCAATCTTCTGATGAACGACGTGGCCCGCAGCTACTACAGGGTCAGTCCAGGAGTAAATGTGAATCGCACCCACCGCCAGAACCACGCCAACCGTCACGGCGGGAACCACAATGAGCCGGGCCAGATGGGTGAAGACACCATGTAGTGGCTGCCACCAGGTGGCCCCCATGCAAACACCGATGGCCGCAAAAAGGGCCACCCCCAATGGTAGTGTAGCCAGGAAGATGGCCGCCGCCAGCACTTCTGAGTAGACCAGCGTCGGATCTAGACCGT
>CAZFVN010000157.1:0-11928 GCA_964522395.1 uncultured Myxococcales bacterium | reverse complement strand
CGCTCAGAACGACACACTCAGCGCAGAACGGGGGGTACAAAGTCAATCAGATCGAATGTGAGATAAGGCGGGTATTACTTTCGCGGTCGCAATACTGCGGCATAGGCCAGACGGCCAGGAATACCAATCACCGAATAGATGGCCAGGCAAATCAGAAAAACAAATCCGACGATGGCCGCGATGGCCCCGGCCCAGGCCAGCATGGCGGCGAGGAGAGAGAGGCTCAGACCTGGTACCGTACCGGTGCCAAACCAGAGGCTCAGTAGTTGGGAGCCGAGGTAGATGCAGCAAGTAGCGAGGGCGAAGACAACCAGCCCCAGGGACCACGAATCGACGCCATAACGGGTGGCCCAGTAACGAGCAATCAAGGAGACGGCAATCTCTGTGGCCAGACCGAGAACCAACAGCGCTGGCCACAACATTGGATGGTCAAAGCGTGGTTTCTCCGCGGACAATCGAGCTCCTGAAAAGGGCGTTTCCCGGTGCGAGTTTCATTCATACCACATCGCACTCATCTTATTGAACCAAAATGTTGTGGTAAGAAACTGCGGGCGCGGGTAGAATACCTCGGATGCAACGGAGGCTAGGGATGCAGCGGTTCAATTTGCTCTTGATGGCGCTGGTGGTTGGAGCGCTTGGCTGTAGTGGAGAGGCAGGCGATTTCATTGTGGCCGGTGCCGAATGTAATGAGGAGCTGTGGGGCGAGACAACATGCGGCCTGGCTCCGGTTGTGATTCCCGGTGCTTCGACGGAGCAGCCTGGTGGCGTCGGCGGCGGTAGGCGCCTTCGCTTTGGTTCCGACATAGGCCCAGCGGAAGAAGTGCCGATGCAGGATGCCGTGCTGCGGTGCCAGCAGAATTTTGGTGTTTTTGTCTGGGAGAAGCTGGAAGCTTGCTCCTACCAATGCAAAGAAGGTCTCTGCGTTGACGGCAGCACTCCAACTGAAATCTCAACGACAACGGATATGACTCCGCTGCCCACCGACATCATGGACCAGGGTGATGGTGGCCCGACTACCGACAACATTCGCGTCCCGGAAGATATCCAGCCTGATAACGGCCTGGTCTGCGAACCGGGCAAGATTGCCTGCGAAGACGATTCAACCAAGAAGGTTTGCGATTGGTTCGGGGAATCCTGGGAGCTCCACCCTTGCGAGGAAGGCAAAGGCTGCGACCTCGGCTATTGTCTGGACCTTGTATGTACCCCGTGGGAGCTGCGAGGAGAGTGTGTTGGTACTGCATCCTATTCCCGTTGCAGTTCGTCTGGCGTCAAGTGGGAGGAAGGTTTTTGCGAGGCCCCCAAGACCTGCTACCTGGGAACATGCGTGGACTTGATCTGCCCCCCTGATGAAATAGTATGCAAGGGAATGACCGCGGTGCAGGAATGCCAACTGGATCCCGAGACCGGGAAGTATAAGTGGGTCGTCACCGAGACCTGTCAGGGCGGTTTGTGCGACAAGGGGATGTGCGTCTCAGCCTGCGAAGTCAATTTGAAGGACAACAGCTACCTTGGGTGTGACTACTGGGCGGTGGACCTTGACAATGTGGAAGGCGGCCAGTACGAGCCGGTGGCGATTGTCGTGAGCGTGCCCACCAACGAGACCAAGGTTGCAGAGATCACCTTCACCAATATGGCCGCCAATCCGCCCAAGGAACTGACGCCAGCAGAGCTGGGGGTGGCGGACATGGAGATCGCACCGGGCACGCTCAAAGAGTTTTCCATGCCTTCCGGGCTGGATATTGACGGCAGCGTGCTCAACAACAAGTCGTTGCGCATCGAGTCTTCTTCGCCGGTGACTGTGCATCAGTTCAATCCCCTCAATGGAAATAACGTCTTCACCAATGACGCATCGCTGTTGCTACCATCCAACGTTGGCGGGCTTGAGTACCTGATAATGAGCTGGCCGCAAAGAACATCAGGCTACACGTTGCGGGGCAACACAACTATTGTCGCCACCCAGGATGGGACGACTCTGGTGAAGGTCTGGCCGACCACGGCAGTGAAGGGTGGGTCGAATGTCCAGAGCATGGCCCCCAACCCACCCATGCCCTATGAGTTCTACATGGAGCAGGGTGATGTGCTGGGTCTTGAGACCGACGGCAATCAGGGTAGCGATCTCACCGGAACCCGCGTTGTCACGGACAAGAAAGTCAATGTTTTCGGTGGCCATGAGTGCGCCAACATACCTCTGGGAACCAATTACTGCGACCACGTTGAGCAGCAGCTCTTCCCGGTGCAGGCCTGGGGAACCCACTACATCGCCGATGCGTTCACGCCTCGCAATAATAATCAGAAAGATGTCTGGCGAATCGTCGCTGGCGCTGACAACGTGCAGGTCTCTTTGAACCCGCAGGTTTCGGGACCCTACGTCCTCAACAAGGGGCAATGGGTAGAGTTCTATTCTGGCACCAGCGTTGAGGTGAATGCCACCGGTCCGGTGCTCCTTGGTCACTACCTCCAGGGCAGTAATTACTCTGGCTACACGCAGGATAACAAGTGCTCCGGCGGCACTGGAATCGGCGACCCCGCCTTCACCCTTTCGGTACCGGCCGAGCAATATCTGGGTGAGTACATTGTTTTGACTCCCGATGCCTACGTCCAGGACTACGTCAATATTATCGCCAAGAACGGCACATCCGGCCAGATTACGCTGGACGGGGCCCCACTCAGCGTCGCGCTGACGCCGGTTGGGAGTTCCGGCTTTGGCGTCGCCCAGATCCCGGTTTCCGATGGAATCCACACGATCAAGTCCACTGGCGAGCTTTTCGGAGTGACGGCATACGGGTATGACTGTGACGTGAGTTACGCCTATCCCGGCGGACTCTCCCTCAAAGCGATTCAGCAGTAATATGGACCGACAAGACCTGCGCAAACTGCTGGCCGCCGTTCAAAAGGGCGACCAGACTCTCGACGAAGCGCTTGAGACCCTTGCGAGGTTGCCCTTTCGAGTGCTCCCCGATGCCACGCTAGATACCCATCGCAGCGTCCGGACCGGCTATCCCGAAGTCGTCTTCGGACTAGGCAAGACCGGGGACCAGATTGCCAGGATCTCGGCCAGCCTGTATGAGGCCGGCAATAACGTGCTCATCACCAAATTGGACGAGCCCCGGGCCACGCTGTTGCTTGAGCAGTTTCCCGCCGATGTGGTGGACTGGTCCCCCGATGCCGGCTGTGCACTGGTGAAGCACCATCCCGTGGTCCAATTGGGCCGCGGTTCCGTTGGCGTCGTGGCGGCAGGCACTTCTGACTTGCCGGTTGCCCGGGAGGCCGTCTTCACGGCTCGCGCATTGGGTAACGAAGTCCAGGAGTTCTACGACGTAGGTGTGGCAGGTGTCCACCGGCTCCTGCACCACCATCAGGCCTTGCGCGAATGCGCCGTGTTGGTGGTGGTGGCAGGCATGGAAGGGGCGCTTCCCAGTGTGGTGGGAGGCCTGGTTATGGCACCACTTATTGCGGTTCCCACTTCGGTGGGATACGGGGCGGCTTTCGGGGGTATCGCCGCTCTTCTGGGGATGCTGAACTGCTGTTCGCCCGGAGTAACTGTTGTGAACATCGATAATGGTTTCGGCGCGGCCTATGCGGCCTCGCTGATCAACCGCGGGGAGTCATGAAAGTCCTTCGTTTTGAGCCCAACTCGGGCATCGCTGGCGACATGGTTGTCGGGGCCCTGATCGATATAGGGGCAGACCTTGGGTTTATCATAAGTCAGGTGGCTGCGGTGGTCGGTGACGAGGTGGAACTATCCGCCTCCATGGCGAAGTGTCAGGCCATTAGCGCCACTGATTTTGTCGTCTCTCTTAGTCCCAACTATTCGCCGCCACTGCGCCATTGGAGCGAGATTCGTAAGATTATCCAAGAGGCCGGTCTGGTGGCTGAAGTGCGTAGTTTCACGTTGCGGATCTTCACCGCGTTGGCTGAGGCAGAGGCCAGGGTCCACGGCGTGGCTGTTGATTCCGTCCACTTCCACGAAGTTGGAGCGTGGGATTCAATTGCCGACATCGTCGGTGTTGCTGCAGGCCTGGTGGATCTTGGTGTCGAGCGAGTGGAGACGACTCCGGTGGCGGTGGGTAGCGGCTATGTGGAAACCGACCACGGGCGTCTGCCACTTCCGGCTCCAGCAACGGCAGCGTTGCTGGAGGGTTTCTCCATTGTCACCAGCGGATTGTCAACCGAGCTGACGACTCCTACGGGGGCAGCCCTGCTAAGTGCCCTGGCGGTCCCGGTGGAGAAGGGGGCTCATTTGCACGTCTTGATGACCGGGTGGGGGGCCGGCAAGAAGCAGCTTGCAGATCGCCCCAACGTCCTTCGAGTCTGGTTGGGTAGCGAAGAGGGGAATGTCGCCGATTCTCTCTGGCTGATGGAAACGAACCTCGATGATGCAAATCCGGAATGGATCGGGCATGCCTTTGGTATGGCGCTGGAAGCTTGTGCCCTCGATGTCTGGCTGACGCCGATTCAGATGAAGAAGTGTCGGCCCGGGACCAAGATCTCAATACTCTGTCGCCCGGAGCAGCGGGCGACGTTGCGAAGACTGCTTTTCACCGAGACCTCGTCCATTGGAATTCGGGAGCAGCAGATTCTTCGCACGGCCCTGGAACGAGAGGCTGTGGAGGTGGAGATTCGGGGGCACCCCGCAAGCGTCAAGATTGCCCGTTATGAGGGCAAGGTTGTTAACGTGGCCCCGGAGCACGGGGACTTGAAGAAGGTATCCGTAGCGACGGGTGTGCCAGTCAAAGTACTCTATGGCGAGGCTGTTGCTGCAGCTACCAGGCTGTTGTCCTAGCGCAATCGTCCTGCGACAAAGCCCGCGATCAAATCCTGGCACTCCGTCTTCCCGTACCACGAACAGGCCTTGCAGGTGGCGTGGATGGCCTCGTTGCCCGCTTTGGCCAGTCGTTGGTGGAGATCCCGGGCGAGGTGGACTCCCGGTTCGATTCCAAGCATGTCCAGAACTGATCGATCAAGGTTTTTGACTGCTTGCTCGGGTCCATCGATTGCCGACCGGCAGCCGTCGGGCGACCCGTGGGGGCAGGCGGCACAGGCATCATCTGCGGAGACGAGAACTTCAATGAGCGATTTTGGGTTGCGATAGACCCTGGCCAGTTTTGCGAAACGCTCGATGAACGCCTGGGAGTAGCCGTCACCGGAGAAGGCGAGGAGGCAAAGCAGGTGGTGGCCACGGAGGCGGGCGTCGGGGAGGGACATGCTAGCGGCCAAAGGGGCTGTACATCTCGATGGTGACGCCGACCATGAAGTCCTCGGGGGCATCGATGTTGTGCTGGTAACCTACCTCGAAGGCAACACTCTGACCGATGATTGCTGTGATGCCACCCGCCAGTGACTTCTCGGACGCTTTACCAGCGGGGGTCTCCTCTTCGGCATCGAAGCGGAAACCGGTACGTACAAAGACATCATTGACCAGCATGTACTGAATGCCTCCGATGTAGCTCATGAGGACATCCTTGTCATTTCCGGCACGGGTAGCTGTATCGATCATGGAAGAGACGTCGAAGGCAAAGACCACTGGTCCGGTCCAATATGATAGCCCGCCCCCAAATCCTCTGGGCGTATCATCCATGTGGCTGCTCAGCAGGTTGTAGCCGGCAAAGCCGATCATGAATTGGTTGAGGAAGTTGAAGCCCAGGCCCACATCGCCGCTGACCAGGTCCTCGGGGTCGAAGCCATCGCTGGGGACGAAGAAGTCATTTGAGTAGTGTCCGCCAACTCCCAGGGCAAAAGACATTGTCCGAGAACGGTAGACGTAGGCCACCGAGCCGTGGAAATGGTGGGTAGAGTCGTCGTCGGTGACCAGGAGATTGTAACCCAGGGCCATGGCTAGATTGAGATTATTTGGGGTGGAGTCGGTCCACTCCACCCCCAGGGAATGGTCGATGACCTTATCACTATTGGAATCTGGCTGACTGGCCACGGTGTATGTGGTGCCCAGCACGTACTGGGAGGCCAGTGCAAAGGCCGCGGGATTAAGAAAGAGGGCGTTGCCACCAGCGGCAAAGGAGCGTCCGAGCCCGGCGTTGCCGTGACTCCGGGCGGGTCGCATTGCGTCATAGGTTCGTAGTTGCGCCTGGGCCGGTAGCGCGAAGAGGATGGCGGCTGCCAGCGCTGCCAGAGTGGTGAATTTCATTGATGGTCACCTCGTGGTCATGCGAGTTACAACTAGTCGAGAGTACTTGTGCGCAGGCGTGAGGTCAAAATTTGCCCCACTTCGCAGCGGATGGGTTTTGGGCTTGAAGAGGCTGTGGCTGACCGCTACACTCGTCGGGCACTTTGCGGAGGCTGTTCATGGGGACCAAAGAGAAGCTGCAGGAGCTGCAGAAGGTTAGGGAAGAGGCGCTGGCTGCGGGGGGCGAGAAGCGCATCGCCAAACAGCATGCCCAGGGTAAGATGACGGCGCGGGAACGGGTAGTGACGCTGCTTGATGACGGGACCTTCACCGAGTTGGACATGTTCGTCCGTCACCAGTGCAATGATTTCGGCATGGAGAAGAACCGGCCGTTGGGGGATGGAGTGGTGACCGGATACGGGCGGCTTGACGGTCGCCTGGTCTACGTCTTCGCCCAGGACTTCACCATCTTTGGCGGGGCCCTCGGGGATGCTTATGCCTGGAAGATTTGTAAGGTAATGGACCTCGCTCTAAAGGCTGGAGCCCCGGTGATAGGCCTTAACGATTCGGGCGGGGCTCGCATTCAGGAAGGCGTCATAAGTCTGGGTGGGTATGCGGAGATCTTCTTTAGAAATGTTATCTCATCTGGAGTCATACCGCAGATCAGCGTGATCATGGGACCCTGTGCTGGTGGCGCGGTTTACTCGCCTGCCATGACCGATTTCATCGTAATGGTGAAGAAGACCTCGCACATGTTCATTACCGGTCCCCAGGTGATCAAGTCGGTGACTAACGAAGAGGTGACTTTCGAAGAGTTGGGTGGGGCCATGTCACATTCGACTCGCTCCGGCGTGGCCCATTTTGCTGCTGAAGACGAAGAGCACTCCCTGGAACTGGTCAAGGAACTCATTTCGTTTCTCCCCGCCAACAATCTGGAGGAGCCGCCCTTTGTGGAGACGAGTGACCCGGTGGACCGCGAGATTCCGGAATTGGACAGCTTCATTCCTGACAGCCCGGACCGGCCCTACGATATGAAGGAGATCATCGCGGCGGTGGCGGATGACGGGGAGTTTCTGGAGGTTCATCCCCACTGGGCCGGCAATATCGTCGTTGGCTTTGCCCGCCTGGGTGGTCACAGCATTGGCGTGGTGGCCAATCAGCCGGCCAATCTCGCCGGTTGCCTCGACATTGATGCCTCAGTGAAGGGCGCTCGCTTCGTGCGCTTTTGCGATGCCTTCAACATCCCCATCGTTACATTCGAAGATGTGCCGGGATTCCTGCCCGGCACGGATCAAGAATATGGGGGAATTATTCGCAATGGGGCGAAGCTTCTTTACGCCTTCTGTGAGGCCACTGTTCCTCGTCTCACTGTGATCACGCGTAAGGCTTATGGCGGTGCCTATGACGTCATGAACAGCAAGCATGTAAGGGCCGACTTCAACTTCGCCTGGCCCACCGCAGAGGTCGCTGTGATGGGGCCTGACGGTGCGGTGAACATCATCTTCCGCAAGGAACTCAAGGCGGCGAAGGATCCCAAGGCGAAGCACGCAGAACTGGTGGCCAACTATCGCGAGCGATTTGCCACTCCCTTCTTTGCTGCCGAGCGAGGATACGTGGATGACGTAATTGAGCCTCGTATGACCCGCAAACGTCTCATTGACGCTTTGCTGGCGATCCGCAACAAGCGGGAAGACCGACCGGCCCGTAAACATGGGAACATCCCTCTTTAGGGCAGGAGAACTTAATGGATCCGAACGAGAGAGCCGCCCTGGTTGCCTGCCTCCTGGAGGTGCTGGACGAGGGAGAGGGAGGGAAGCTGGAGAACACCAGGCGTGTCTGGCCCTCCACGGGCCACCCCCACTATGACTGCTGGGGGTGGAATCCACGGGGGCCGTCTGCCTACCGGTTGGCCGGGCGCATAGTCTTGCACCGGGGCCGGCGACTGGGGAGGTACTAGAATGGAGCAACGGAAAGTCCAGATCACCGATACGATCCTGCGGGATGCGCACCAATCCTTGATTGCCACCCGAATGCGGCTGGAAGATATGCTGCCAGCGGCTGCCGACCTTGACAATGCCGGCTTCTATTCATTGGAAGTGTGGGGTGGGGCGACCTTTGATGTCTGCCTCCGTTTTCTGAACGAGAGTCCCTGGGAGCGGTTGGCCGCGCTGCGCAAGGCGATGCCAAAAACTAAACTGCAAATGCTCCTGCGTGGGCAGAACGCCGTGGGGTATCGGCACTATGCCGATGACATTGTTGATGCCTTCGTGGAGCAGGCGGCGGAAACCGGGATTGATGTCTTCCGAATCTTCGATGCCCTCAATGATATCCGTAACTTACGGCGGGCGATTCACGCGGTGAAGAAGGTCGGCAGATTGGCTGAGGGGTCCATTTCCTACACCGTTTCGCCGGTGCACACCACTGAGCAGTTCGTAGAGTTTGCCGGGCAGATGAAGGACGAGGGTTGTGACCTCATCTGCATCAAGGATATGGCAGGAATGGTCACTCCTAACGGTGCCTATGAGTTGATTTCGGCGCTCAAGTCGGAGGTTGGCTTGCCGGTCCATTTGCACAGCCACTGTTCGTCCGGCATGGCACCGGCAACGTTTCTAAAGGCAGCCGAAGCTGGCGTGGATATTGTCGATTGTGCCCTCTCGCCATTTTCTTGGGGTACCGCCCAGCCACCCACCGAGACGATGGCCGCGATTCTTGAAGACGGGGGCTATGAGACGGGTGTCGATACTGCCGCAATCTATCGTGCCGCCGAGCATTTCACCAAGGTCAGGGAACGTTACCTCCCGATCCTGAATACCCGGTCCGAAAGAGTAGATACCCGCATCTTGCAACATCAGATTCCCGGCGGGATGTTGTCGAATCTGCTCTCCCAGTTGGAGATGCAAGGGGCCTCTGACAAGTTCGACGACGTCCTGGAGGAGACGGCTCGGGTGCGTAAGGACCTGGGTTATCCGCCGTTGGTAACGCCGACCAGCCAGATTGTCGGTACGCAGGCGGTTTTCAATGTGGTGGCCGGTGAGCGGTACGAGGTTATTTCGGAAGAGGTGAAGGACTACTTGCTGGGCAAATATGGGCGCGCTCCCGCGCCGGTGGATCAGGACGTCAAGCACCTTGCCGTTGGGGACGAGGAGCCCATCACCTGCCGCCCAGCGGACTTATTGCAACCCGAGCTGGAAGCCGCGATTGCCGCGACGAAGCCTTACTCAGACAAGTTGGAGGATGCTCTCTCAATGGCTCTCTTTCCGCCCGTCGCAAAGGCATTCCTTAAGGCTCGGGCCGAGGGTGGCCAACCGGCCACGACGGAACTGCCGCCAGAACTGTTGAAGCCCAAAGCGACGGCTGTTGCAGCGGCGAAGAACGGGGACAAGAGCTACGCTCTGAAGGTTGGTGGCAAGGAGTTTGCGACGTCAGTCGAATCGGTCATGACGGTTCCTGGAGGGCGGCAATATATAGTGGTCGTGGACGGGTCTGAACGCCTCGAAATCGTCGTTGAGAACCGTTCGAAAAAGAGCCGCAATCGCAAGGCTGCCAGTGAATCCGCCGGCGACAATACCATTATCGCCCCGATGCCGGGCACCATCGTCAAGCTACTGGCAGCGGTGGGCGACAATGTGGAAAAGGGGACGGTGGTCGCGGTGCTGGAAGCGATGAAGATGCAAAACGAAATCCATGCCAAAGTCCCCGGTACCATCAAAGAGATCTACGTCGCCGAAGCCGATTCCGTCGAAACCCGTGCCCCTCTCATGGAGATTGAACCCCTCACGGGCAAGGACGACTGACACGGATCCACCGCCTTCTCCCCTTTCGCCGTGTTCCGTTGCCAAGGCCCGACGCCCGAGGCCGCCTTCGCCTCTTTCGCCGTGTTCCGTTGCCGAGGCCCGACGCCCGAGGCCGCCCAGCGCTCTACCCCAAAACCGTTACCGATACCTTCCGCCGATGGGCGCGTCGTCGGTGTTCCCAGAGGTAGATGCCTTGCCAGGTACCGAGGGCAAGTTGGTTGTTGCGGATGGGGATGGTGAGGGTAGCCGGGGTGAGGGTGGAGCGGATGTGGGCGGGCATGTCGTCGAGCCCTTCCGAAGTGTGGGTGTAGAGCGGGTCACCCTCTTTGACGAGGCGACTGAACCACGCTTCGAGGTCGGAGCGCACCGATGGGTCGGCGTTTTCGCAGAGTATGAGAGAAGCACTGGTGTGGTGGATGAAGATGTTGCAGAGACCGTCGCCAACGTTGGAACTGCGTACCGCAGACTCAATCGTCTGGGAAATATCGTAGGTTCCGTGGCCCTCTGTGGGGACGGTAAAATCGCTGGTAAAGACCATTGGTTACGCCTCCTGTAGCCCCGGCAGCTTGTCCGGGGGAGACCGGATTCTACTACGTTTTAGTCGGCGCTGCAGCTTGCTTTTAAAGATTGCCACTATATCTTGATACTGTTACTCTACCGACCCACCCCGCGAGGGTCGGCCTTGTCAACAACCCGGGTGTAGGTGTCCCCGATGAAAGATGATCGCAGCAAGTTCAAAACCCTGCTGCTTTGGGCGGTACTATTTGTCGGCTTCATAGTCGTCTTCCAATACGTGAAACAGTCTGGCAAAGAAGAGGAGATTGCCCTCTCCAGCTTCTTGCAAGATGCCAAGACTGTGGAGGGTCTGGAGGATGGCCTCAAACCGCTGAGCCAGGTCCAGGGATTCACCGTTGCCGGCGAACGAATCGTTGGCGAATTGCACGACGGTAAGAGCTTCGTTTCCCGGGGTGACGTCAAGACCATCGGCGAGCCCTTTAACCGGGCGTTGCGCCGAGGTGTGAGCATCACATATGTCGATGCCGACGAGGAATTGGAAGTTCCGGAGGAGGCCGAGGAGCTACCCTTCTCCCTCTTCGTTTCGAAGCTCTCTTCCTTGCCTTCCGATTGGGAAGAAGGGAAGTATGCCCGCAGCAAAGTGAAGACCATCGAAGTGCGGGGCGAGGAGATTATTGCCAAGTACTCTGACGAGAAGCAGAAGAAGACCTCGGGTCCCATGTCGGACGAAGATGAGGCGGAGTTGCGCTCCCTGGGTATCACTGTGAAACATGAGCCGCAGACGGAAGGGTTCTGGGTCCAGTTCCTCATTTCCTGGGTACCGATGATCTTCCTCTTCCTCATCTTCTTCTTTTTCATTCGCCAGTTGCAGTCGGGCGGTGGCAAGGCCATGAGCTTTGGCAAGAGCCGGCACCGTCTGCTTACCGAGAGTTCGAAGAAGGTCACCTTCGACGATATTGCGGGTATTGATGAGGCGAAGGATGAACTTCGTGAGATTGTCGAATTCTTGAAGGACCCGAAGAAGTTCACGCGGCTGGGCGGCCGTATCCCCAAAGGAGTTCTGCTGATGGGGGCCCCAGGAACTGGCAAGACGTTGCTTGCCCGCGGGGTTGCCGGAGAGGCGGGGGTGCCCTTCTTCTCCATCAGTGGGTCGGACTTCGTCGAAATGTTTGTGGGGGTCGGTGCTTCACGTGTTCGTGACCTCTTCGAGCAAGGTAAGAAGCAGGCCCCATGCATTATCTTCATCGATGAAATTGACGCAGTTGGGCGCCATCGCGGTGCCGGACTTGGTGGTGGCCACGATGAGCGTGAGCAGACGCTGAATCAGTTGCTGGTTGAGATGGATGGATTTGAGTCCAACGAGGGGGTTATCCTCGTCAGCGCGACGAACCGTCCCGATGTTCTCGACCCCGCATTGCTACGGCCGGGGCGATTCGCCCGGCGTGTGGTAGTTCCCCTTCCCGCCCAGCCCGGCCGAGTGGGCATCCTTCAGGTCCC
>CAZFVN010000156.1:0-12070 GCA_964522395.1 uncultured Myxococcales bacterium | reverse complement strand
ATAGCCGCCCCACCCCGAACCTTACCCTCCGGTCCCGCCGCAAACGCCATCCACGCTGGTTTCAGAGACAAAAGCCTGTTGACTCGCGTGTAAAACTATTGCACTTGCTTCTCCCCCCGGCAGTGCGTCCAGTTTCCCAATCAAGCCGTTTTCATCACCACAGACGGGACCACCTTGTCCTCCTAAGAGATCGTGGACCGAGCATGCAGTCACTAAGCACTTAGAGCAGCCATCAAAATATATTCCTGTCACATTACCGCCTGAATGATTTCCTGGCTCAACATCACCTAGCTCTTCAATGTAGACGTCTTCACACAGCCCTGCCCCAGATGCCAATTGAGACAGTTCGCAGTTCAGGAGAGTCAACCCCGCACTGCTCTTGACCGAAATCCCGATCACATCCGCTGGCTCCCCATCAAACTCACCAGGGTCGTCATCGACCGCAATGGATTCAAGAAGGTTTATGGTGACCGAATCCACTAGTAGGTCGTCCGCAAATTCAATGAGCACTCCAATTGGGCTTAGTGCCGGGAAGCCTTCGTTGTGCAGAGCAGTAATCAGTAAGTCTTGCAATTCCCCGCCAGACAACGACGCACCCTGCAACCCCTCAATATGCACGCCTCGTAGCCCCCCACTAATCTCGAAACCTGACACCGTCACCCCATCGGCGGCAATGTGGAAGCCAGTCTGGCCGTTCTCAAGTCCCAGATGGACAACGTCACTGCCTTCTCCCAGCACCGTCAATCCAGGCTGGGACAACTCAACCACACCTGAATACGATCCGGCGAGTACGTAAATCGTAGCGTCCTCCGAAGCAGCCTCCACACCTTCCAAAATGGTGCCAAATGGGTGTCCGGCGCTACCGTCAGCCTCCGGGTCGCCCACTCCGTCATCGTCGACCCAAACTTCGGCGAGAGTGCCAGCGCATGCCCCCCCAAGGCATCCTAGCCCGTTACATTCGCCACAACTCCCGCCGCAGCCATCCGGGCCGCATTCCTTACCCTCGCAAGCTGGGAGACAAACACACGCTCCGGCAAGGCACGCGTTCAGTTCCCCGCCGAGGCAAGGAGTGCCATCTTGCAGGATGAGATTGATACAGCCCGTGAGCGGGTCACACGAGTCATCGGTGCATGGATTCGCATCGTTGCATTCGAGGGCAACGTTCAGGCAGCCCGCGAGCGGGTCACACGAGTCATCGGTGCATGGATTCGCATCGTTGCATTCGAGGGCAACGTTCAGGCAGCCCGCGAGCGGGTCACACGAGTCTTCAGTACATTCGTTGGAATCGTCGCATTCAAGGGCAACGTTCTGGCAACCGGTGACCGGGTCACACGAGTCTTCCGTGCATTCGTTGGAATCGCCACATTCGATTGCTACATGAGCGATCTCGCCGGAGAGTGGGTCACATGAATCCCCGGTGCAGGCATTCTGGTCATCGCTGGAAACGGGGGTGTACACACAAGTGCCTTCAGCGCAGGAATCGCTTGTGCAAGCATCAGCATCGTCGCACTCGCCACAAGCACCCCCACAACCATCGTCGCCACATTCCTTATCATCGGCGCAGGCCGGCGCACAGGGTGCGTCCGCCGCGATATCCGGTAGAGGCAGGTCCGCAAACCCCACATCGGTCGCCACGACGTCCGGCTGAGCCAGATCCGCAAGTCCCGCGTCGGGTGCCACCACGTCCGGCTGAGCCAGGTCCGCAGGCCCTATGTCGGGTGCCACCATTTCCGGCAAAGTCAGGTCCGCAGGCCCCACGTCGGTCGCCACCACGTCCGGCTGAGCCAGGTCGGCAGGCCCAACGTCGGTCGTCATCACGTCCGGCTTTCCAACGAACTCGCCAATGCTGTCCGCGGTTGCAACACTATCAACTCCCGACTTCAACGAGTCGAAAGGAGTGCCACTGCAAGCAATTGTCAGGAGTACAGCAGATAGCGACACCAGGCGTCATCCGGTCATGATTCCCTCCACGTGAAGTTACTAGCATGTGATGGTGTAGCCTACTCCCAAGCACTGGATCGCAGATTCTCCTATGCAATCAGAATCTCACCACCGCTGTTGTAGGATCACAGCTCCACAATAGGTATTGCCAGTTTGCCTACTACTTTGATTCTCAGATCACTGATGAGTATATGCTGGCCTCTTGCGCACCGTCAACGTCCGAGGGAAATCAGTCAGTTACGAAGATGGGATTTCATGAGCCCAGTGCTGGTAGGCGGCGCCCGGTCAATGGGCGGGGCGCGTGGACACGCCGTCCGGCATCCACCGGTGCCGGACGGCTGATGTTACCGGGGCCAGAACGGCTCCGCGTGGCGCAGATGGGGTGCTTACTGACGCGGGACGGCTACGGGCGGGGCAGTCCTGTTCGCTCACTGTCTCTCCTCGGTAGTTCTGACATAGGGTGACTTCCCCAATTCTGGGTACGGTCCAGGTACGGCTTGACTCGGAATAGCGGGATTCAACCGGAACAACGGGGAGTAACAAACCAGTGATAGTGCGGACATCCGCATGGTTGCGTGGGTGACATTGAAATTCCCAAGCTGAACGTTGCCGGTTGGCGTTTCCTGCAGGGCCAGGGGAGCAAGTCGCCACGAGTTTGAATCAAAGTTAGAAACTGGTATTGTCTGCGATTTTCTCTGATGCGGACTTTTCAGTTGTTGCCCGTTGTTGCATTTGTCACATAGTATATTACGCTACAGATACGCCGATGATGGGGGTTCCCGTGGAGATTGCGATGGAGACTATGGATACTAGGATGTTGGTACGGACCAAAGGAGACTGGCTGCTGATCACTTATGGGGACAAACCCCTCCGGACAACGGCCGTGCGTCGGGACCGGTTGAGGAGCTGGGATGTTTCACAAAATGGTGGCCGGTTCGTTATCCAACTCGATATTGATGACGCCAAGGACGATTGTATTGACGTCCCTACCATCGCCCCCTTCAAGAATGTCCTTGAAGCCCTGGAATGGGCCGAAGTGAACCTCCCCGCCTGCAACGGTGTAGCTGACGATCAGGATCTTCTCAAGGAGGTTGCAGACCCGTCCCCCCGCTATGCGACCTCGGCTGTACAACCCCCGGATTCAAGCGCCCCGCAGATGAAGTGTAGCCAAGCTGAGTCAGCCGGAGTAGATGGGATTCTGGATAAACTAAACCGTACGCCAATGGACGGGCTCTCCAAAGAGGAACGCAACCGACACATGGCGAAGAAAGCCCACTACTCCCATCTTAGCGCAATGTTGAAGAAAGATAGCGAGCCGCTAGCTTAAAGTCAGTGTCTGCGGCCGCTACAGAAGCGACCTGACAGGAGTGCTGGCGAATGGTCTGGTTCTTGGGGAAATTGCGCCTGAACAGCCAGTGCGACGAGTAGGGTTTCCATGCGAGTCAGGATTAAGGCCTGAGGCCCGTTCCTTCCCCATTGCCAACGACATCAGATAGCGCAATACTGCGGTCAACCGGCTGGTGCGGGAGAGCCTAGTGACTGATCGTGGCAACATCGTCATTCGTAACGCCGCTGCGAATAACCTGCAGGGCATCGACCTGGAGATCCCTCGCCATCGCTTTGTTGTAATCACCGGCGTATCAGGTTCAGGGAAGTCTTCACTGGCTTTTGACACGCTCTACCACGAAGGTGCCCGGCGCTACCTCGAGACCTTTTCAGCATTCGCCCGACAACACCTGGCCAAATTGGAGCGGCCTGCAGTTGATAGCATTACAGGTCTGCCACCAGTTATCGCAGTGAGTCAGCTTGCCCACGGGGCTGGGGCCCGTAGCACCGTTGGCACGCTGTCGGAAGTATGGGACCTGGTGCGACTGCTCTATGCCCGGGCCGGCACGTTGCACTGTCCGAACTGCCGTCTAGAGCTCTTGCCGCCCCACCCGATAGAGTGCTCGAAATGTGAGGCAACGCTGCCAGTCGTGGAGCGGGCCCTCTTCTCCTTCAACAGCATCAAAGGAGCCTGTCCCGCTTGCAACGGCCAGGGTACCGAAGATGTCGTGGACCCGAATCTCCTGGTAGCTGATGGGGCGAAGACCTTGCGGGAAGGGGCCATGGTTCCCACTTTAAAGCGGGGCTACATCGTCTATTCCCAGGTCACCATGGAGGTCCTGGACGACATTTGCCAGGCCCACGGATTCACCGTCGACCAGCCGTGGAACGACCTGACCCCGGAGCAGCAGAATGTGATCTTCTTCGGGTCCACATGCCTGAAGGTACCCTTCGGCAAGCACCCACTGGAGTCACGCCTCAAGTGGACCGGCCTCACTGCCAAACCTCGGGAAGAGGGTTACTATAAGGGCCTGATTCCAACCATCGAAGAGACCCTTAAACGCAACCGTAACGACAACGTCCTTCGCTTCGTCCGCACCCAACCCTGCCAGGCCTGCGCGGGGGGACGGTTGCGACCTGAGGCGCTGCTGGTGAAGTGTGGCTCCCTCAACCCGGCGGCCCTTTCCGCCCTCTCTCTGGGGGACGTCCGCGCCCATCTCAATCGAATTGTGTGGCCTCCGTTGTTGGCAGACATCGCGGCCCCGGTTAAAGCACGGCTGGAAGAGCGCCTCGCCCTGCTCGACGAGCTTGGCCTCGCCTATCTGCCGCTAGCCCGGCCAAGCCCGACACTGGCCCCCGGCGAACGGCAGAGAATCAGGCTCGCCACCCAGGCACTGGGCGGGCTGTGCAACGTGCTCTACGTCCTCGACGAACCCTCAGTCGGCCTCCACCCCACGGAGTCTGACCGCCTGCTCAAGGTCCTCTTTCGCCTGCGGGACCAGGGCAACACGGTCCTTGTGGTTGAACATGACCCACGCATCATCGGTGCCGCCGACCACATTATCGAGCTGGGTCCCGGTGCCGGACCCGACGGCGGGCAAGTGATCTATCAAGGGCCGCCACGCGGAAGTACAACAGGCCCGTCCGGCCCCCTGAAATCAGAATCTGAGGAGGCCGCAGGCGAAATCACAGTTTCCGGGGTCACCACCAACAACCTGAAGGGAATCGAGGCGCGGTTCCAACTGGGAGCCCTGAACGGGATTAGCGGGCCTTCCGGGGCTGGAAAGAAGACTCTCCTCTTTGACTCCCTGGTGCCTGCCATCAAGCAGAGAATGGGCAGTCGAGGGGCCGGAGGGAAATACCGAGAACTCACCGGAGATGTCGATACCATCAGGCGTGTCGTCATCGTCGACAATGCCCCTATCGGCAGGACTCCGCGGTCCAACCCGGCAACCTATACCAAACTCTGGGATGTGGTTCGCAGGACATACGCCAAACTACCCATGGCAAGGAAGCTGAAATATGCCGCCAGCCACTTTTCCTTTAACACAAAGGGGGGCCGCTGTGAGGCCTGCCATGGGGCGGGCGTCCTGCAGCACGGGGTCTTCTTCCTCGGCGACTTGCCCGTAGTTTGCTTCGAGTGCGGCGGTGACCGTTTCCATCCCGAGCTCCTCCGGGTCCGCTATCGCAAACACTCCATCGTTGACCTGCTCGAATTGACGATCAGCGAGGCGCGGCTGGTCCTCGAGGATATCCCGAAAGCTCGGCAGATTCTCGATGCACTGTGTGACGTGGGCCTCGGCTACATCCCACTGGGCCAGTTCTCCAACACCCTCTCAGGTGGCGAAGCCCAGCGGGTGAAGTTGGCCGCGGAACTAGCCTCACCCTCCCGTCACCACACCCTGTACGTCCTGGCGGAACCCACCACCGGCCTCCACACCTCCGACGTCGAGCGACTACTGCGGGTCCTCACGCGCATCGCTGAGTCGGGCCACACCGTTGTTGCCATTGAACACGACCCGCAGTTTCTCAAGACCTGCCAGAACGTCATTGACCTCGGGCCCGGCAGCGGCGAAGAGGGCGGGCGAGTGCTCTATCAAGGTCCCCCGTCAGGACTTCCGGGTTGCGATGATTCGCGCACCGGCAAAGCCATGCGCGACGGTAATCCCCCACGCCCACAGCAACCAATACCGCGTCCAGCGGATTCGCCCATTCAACTGCAAGACGTTGCGACCCACAACCTCCAGGAAATCGACGTTGACTTCCCCACGGGGAAATTGACAGTCGTCACCGGAGCCTCGGGCAGCGGCAAGTCATCCCTCGCCTTCGACACCCTCTACGCTGAGAGCCAACGTCGTTTTGCAGAAGGACTTTCCACCTATGCCCGACGCTATCTGCAGCGTCTCAGAGCACCGGTATTCGGTGACGCAAAGGGTCTGACTCCCGCCATTGCAGTCCACCAACGCAGTATTTCAACCAACCCCCGCTCCACCCTTGCTACGGTCACGGACATCCTCGACTATCTCCGACTGCTCTGGTCTCGCGCCGGTACGCCCGAAGGCTCTAGTGCCGCCCATTTCTCCTTCAATCGACAAGAAGGGGCATGTATCACCTGTGGTGGCCTGGGCCTGGTGGCCAGCGCCGACCCCGACAAGCTGATTACCCACCCGCACCTCTCGCTCTTCGACGGGGCCATGTCCGGGCATCGCACCGGCAACTTTTACAGCGACCGGCAAAATCAGTTCATCCATATCCTCCAGGCGGCAGGCAAGAAGGTCGGTATAGACTTTGGCCTACCGTGGGAAGAACTCACGATTGAGGCCCGTTTCATGGCTATGTATGGCTCTGACAACGGTCCCATTGAGGCGACGTGGATTTTCGACCGAAAGGGGCGAAAGGGGAGCCATACATGGACCTCAAAATGGCACGGCTTCGTCCACTACATCGACGAGGAATACGCCCGCAAGCACCAGACCAGGAAGGGCGATGCAATGTTGCCCCTGCTTACCGAAACAACCTGTCCCCTATGTGAGGGCGACCGGCTCAATGGAGAGTCCGCCGACACTCTGGTGGCAGAAAGAAGGCTTCCCGATGTGCTCCGCCTGAGCGTCGACGAGGCGCTCCAACTCTTCAGCTCAAAGCCGCCAGAACTCAACTTCATGGAAGAGCCCTTCTGGGAAGAAATAGCCTGGGGACTCGTCCCCCGATTGGCGACCCTCTCCAAACTCGGTCTCGGTTATCTGACCCTCGACCGCCGCGCCCCGACGCTCTCTGGCGGAGAAGCACGAAGGGTACGACTTGCCACCCAGCTTGGCGGCCAACTCTTCGGCGTGACCTATATCCTGGACGAACCCACCGTGGGCCTCCATCCCCGGGACACGGAGCGACTGATGGAGGTATTGAAGGAACTACGGGACGAAGGCAATACAGTGGTTGTCGTAGAGCACGATGCCAACATCATTGCGAAAGCTGATTGGACCATTGAGCTAGGTCCCGAGGGCGGCTCTCAGGGCGGCCGACTCTTGCACGCCGGACCTCCTCGGCCTCTTTCCCGCAGGGTCACCAGGCCCCCCAAAAACGCGGCAGCGCTCCAATCTACGCCGTCCTATCTGGTGGTCGTCGAGGCCGACGGGCAGTGCCTGAAGGGGATCAACGTGGCCTTCCAGCAGGGGGCCCTCAACGTGGTCACCGGGCTGTCAGGTTCAGGCAAGTCCACTCTTCTCTTCGAGGTTCTATGGCCCACCTTGAAGGGAGCCGACCCGGTTGGCTGCGAAGCAGTGCTACTGGAGGCGCCTTTTGCAACCATCTTGACGGTAGACGATTCGCCAATCGGCCCGACTCCCGCCAGCACACCAGCTACCTATCTGGGAATACTGACCACCCTCCGCAAGCAATTCGCCGCCACCCCCGATGCGCTCGCCGCGAACCTCACCGCCAGCCATTTCTCCTACGTCAGTCCGAAGGGACGATGTCCGCAGTGCAAGGGTGCTGGCCATCAGCAAGTGGCCATGGACTTCATGGCCGACGTCTGGGTCCCTTGCGAGGCCTGCAGTGGGCGTCGATATCGTCCCGAAGTGCTGGCTGTGAAGTCAGAGGGGCGCACCATCTCGGATGTCCTCGAGATGACCGTGTCCGAGGCCTCCAGAGCATTCACCGATGATACCAGAGTGGCCCAGACTCTCACTACCCTGGCCGATCTTGGACTCGACTATCTGCCGATCGGCCAGTCGGCCATCACCCTCTCCGGAGGGGAATCACAACGTCTCAAGTTGGCCGCCGAATTGGCTCGCCCCACCTCCTCAGGCAAGAACCTCTACCTCCTCGACGAACCGACCCGAGGACTTGCCGATTCCGACGTCGCCAAACTACTGGCTGTCCTCCAGCGCCTCAGCATCGCAGGCCACACAGTAATCGCGGTGGAACACAACCTCCAGTTCATCAGCGCAGCTCAGCACATCGTCGACCTCGGCCCGGAGGGGGGCGACAAGGGCGGAAATCTGGTCGTACAAGGTAAGCCGGATGAGGTCATGGAATGCGCCGATTCGGCCACCGGAGACGCACTGAAGCGCTACTTGATACAGAGCGTATAGCCGTGGCTCTGGGTCGCATCAATGTATGAAAGCGCAGTGTGACAACCAGTGCCCGAGCAGAGAGTCTTGGCGCAAGTCTCGTTGCAGTAGTGATAGCCAAACGAGTTCCACGTATGCGCGTCATTGAACCCATTGTCCTTGGCAGCCTGGGATATTGGCCCCGAAGGATTGCAACTCAAGGAGTTATCGTACGTCTTTGAACCATAGGTATCACGACAAACCTTGTAGAAGCTGCTGTTCCAGTTCTTGCCGCAACCGGTGGGGTCCAGGCCGTAGGAGTTGCAGAGATCCCGGTACTCGTAGCACCAGTTGGCCGACTGACTCTGGAAAGATGAGAAGCCAACTTTGAGCAGCAAGTAGTTCACACCATTGAAAGTGATGTCCTTCTCAGCCATGACGATGAAGCTGGTGCTCATCTCCACGCACTCACTGTCGATGCACGCAAATCCCTGACCACAATCGTTGTTGCACTCACCGCAATGACTTCCATTGGTTTTGGTATCGACTTCACAACCGGTGTTGTACATTCCGTCACAATTGAGCCAGGTGCCGTCACACCCTTCAATAACGCAACCACCATCTTCGCAGGCCTTTGTGCCGTGGGTGACCTCACCACAGGCATCTCCGCAGAAACCACAGTGCAGAGGATCGGTGAGGAGATTGACCTCGCAACCGTCCAACTCCATGTCGAGATTGCAATCCGAATAGCCGGCCAGACAAAGCTCGGTACACTCCCCACCCACACAGATGCCAGCCGCGTTATCGGCCCCGACACAGACCTCCTCACAGTCGCCACAGTTGTCGGGGTCGAAGTCGGTGTTGGTGCAGGCGAGACCGCACTTGGTCTGGCCCTCAGCGCAGTCCGACTTACAATCCCCGTCCACGCATACTTCCGCTGGTCCACAAGGCTCGAAGCAGTCACCACAGTGGGCAGGATTGAACGCCGTGTTGACGCACACATCGCCACACGCCTCGGTACCTCCGCTGCAGCAAGGCTCCACAACCACTTCGAACTTGCACCCGGAAGCGGGCTGGCAACTATCATCGGTGCAAACGCTCCCGTCGTCGCAGACCAGATCTCCGCCGCCGATACAGTCCCCAAGATGGCAGTGGTCATCCACTGTACAGAGGTTGTCGTCATTGCACGGAGAGACGTTCAGCCCATATTCGCAGCCCGTCGCCGGGTCGCACGAGTCGTTGGTGCAGATATTCGCATCGTCACACACCGCGGCGTCACCGGCCACGCAGACTCCACCCTTGCACTGATCGTTCACAGTGCAGGGATTCTGGTCGTCGCATGGGTTGTCATTGCCGGCATGCTCACACCCCAACACCGGGTCGCAACTATCAACCGTGCAGAGGTTGCCGTCATCGCAAGGAAGCTGCCCCGTCGGTTCGCAATTCCCATTCTTGCACTGGTCACCAATGGTGCAGGAATTGCCATCATCGCAGGGCACTTCATTGGCGGTGTACTGACACCCTTCCCCTGGCAGACAGAGGTCATCGGTACAGACATTTCCATCATCGCACTGCGCCAACCCATCAAAGACGCAGAGCCCTCCCGCGCAGTGGTCGCCAACGGTGCAGGCATCGCCATCGTCACAGGCGCCATCCTGGGCTACGTGGCCGCAGCCTACACCCGGGACACAACTATCGGTGGTGCAGACGTTACCATCATCACAGGCCAACGTCCCCTCCCCGGCCTCGCACTCGCCAAATGAGCAGACATCACCGAGGGTGCAAAGGTCTCCGTCATCACAGGCGGCTTCATTATGGCTGTATGCACACCCCTCACCCGCCTCACAAGCGTCGTCGGTGCAAAGATTCCCGTCGTTGCAGTTAAGCGAGGTCCCGGCCGCACAGATTCCGGTCTGGCACGTATCGCCGATGGTACAGGGATCGCCATCTTCACAGGCCAGGGCCTCATGTGCGGGCACCAACGAGCACTCCCCGCTCAATCCGTCACAGGCAGCAGCCAGACAGATGGCATCGACACCCTCTGGTTCCGGACACTCCACAACCGTTGCCAGGTCCGTGCTGCACTGATGCGGAAGCACTTCTGTGTTGCAAACAAGGGTCCCACTGCAAAGGTCTCCGTCCTCAAGTTCAAGACAATCGGCATCGACATCGCACTCGCACGAAATCTGCGTCCCGGCGCATAGCCCGGCATTGCATTCGTCGGCAACCGTACAGGGGTCTCCATCGTCACAGTCGGCCAGATTGGGTGCATACTCGCACCCGCCGTTCTCGGTACAGGCGTTGTCTGTGCATGGGTTGTCATCGTCGCAGATTACCGGGTCCCCGCTACACTCACCGGCGATGCAGTGGTCGGCAACCGTGCAGATGTCACCATCTTTGCACTCGGTGCCCTCCAACGCACTGCTCTGGCAGCCATCGACTCCTTCACAGGTATCCTCGGTACACTCGTTGCCGTCGTCACAAAGGTTTATGAAATTGCCCCCCGACTCTGTCGGCTCATCTACCGATCCGTCGCAATCGTCATCAACGCCGTTGCAGGTTTCCTCTGTGGGAACTCCCGCATCACACGGGGTCAATCCACCCTCGGTGCAAACCCGCTTGCCTTCACATGCACCAAATTCCCCCGCTGTTTCACAGGGCGTCCAGAGTCCCAGAGAGACGGATTTGTCGGTGCATGGACAGACACCTGCGTCGGCGACGCACTGCAATGTGTCGATCCCATCGACTGTAACTGTCGTTAGACATGAAAATCCCCAGGGGCAGTCTTCGTCAGTAGCGCAGGCACCGCCGCAAAAAGAACCCTCTTCACCGTAGTCAACACAGACATCGGCCACACCAGATGGACTCAAGCAGCCATTGCCATCTTTGCAGGGCTTGCAGAGGTTGGCGTAGTCGGAGGCACAGACATAGACAACGTCCGGGTCGGTGCCGGCCACCTGCTTGCAGCTCCAACCGGGAGGGCATTCGTCCTGGCAACTCTGGGTGCACACTCCGTCACCCATATGCTCGACGCACCAACTCGATTGGCACTGACTGTTCTCTGCACAAGGGTCCAGGAAACAGCCCTCTCCCGCCTCACAACCAGGCCCCACGAATTCTGGCGCAATCTCAGTCCCGAAAGTCTCTTCCGTGCGAGGAAGGTCGAGGAGCACCTCACGAGGAACCACCACGTCGGGAGTAACGACCTCGGTGACTGCCTCGACAACTTTGGTGTCGGGCCGCGCATCGAGTTCCACCTTTGCCGTCGTTGAACAGGCCATTACGAGCAAAACCAGAAGTAAAAGTACGCACTGCATTTTCATTGATAACCTCCGAGAAGACGAGCTAATGGTACGCGCTTGCCTCGGGAGAAGCAAACGTCGGGAGTGGACGATTGATGTAGGGTGGTGTATCTTCGTTTGCGGCCCTCATCTGCGGCCGACGGAGCTCGTCCATGCCGGAATGGCGCTTTAGATTGCAGACCCTTGCCCTGTACGTTGGGATGGCCCTCGTCTTCTACGCACCCAATCTGCCCACCTTCAGCACTGAGTCCATTGGCCACAGTCAGGGCAACGGACACAAGCACGTGCGCGGGCTCTGGGCAGGAATGGAATCCATCGCAGATAAAGGGTACGTCAGTTCTGAAGTCGAACTCATAAACTATCCGGACAAGGGGAAGCTCTTCTCTTTGGAGCAGGGCAGCCAGTGGATGGGCATGATCTTCCGGCCCTTCATGAACGTCGTTTCCATCCACA
>CAZFVN010000155.1:0-12423 GCA_964522395.1 uncultured Myxococcales bacterium | reverse complement strand
GCAAACGGGAGCGCCAGCGACCTGCGAACGGGAGCGCCAGCGACCTGCGAACGGGCCCAACGGGCCCTGCAAACGGGAGCGCCAGCGACCTGCGAACGGGAGCGCCAGCGACCTGCGAACGGGCCCAACGGGCCCTGCAAACGGGAGCGCAGCGACCTACGTAGGAATCGCCATCAGAAGGGCAACGCCAAGAAACATCAAATGCAGCCAATAGCGACTCAAGAAGCTCTCTCTGTCCTTCTTCATGCCACCTCCTTCGACTATTTCAGCCCAAATGGCGTTTCAGTGGCCCAATAGCTGCCTCTTCTTGCGCTCAAGGAGAATCGTGACACCCTGTCGCATAATTGACAAGAGAAAAGCGACGAAAGGTCGACTACGGGCCATCACGACAGATACAACTGAGCATTCCGTAGCGTAAATTGTGTCGAAATCCCAACGACTTCGCTCAGGATCCACCTGACAACCGCACAGGGCGGCGCGGATCGTGACAGGTTGTCACCTATGCGCCAGCTATGCTCTTCAACTCAATAGGTATCCAGAGTACTTGACGATGCCCTGAGGACCTGTTTGGTACACACAAACACTTGCACTTCCCGTGCGCGTTGGGCACCTTGGGGTCCGTTACTGTTTTGGACGGAGGCACATCAATGAATCGTTGGCTGCTGATTGCAATTTCACTTCTGGTCGTTGCCCTGACATCCCCCCACTCGACTGAAGCAGGTATCATAAGCGTTGACGTCGTCGCCGCCACCGGCACCGCCTATGACTGGCTACCCGAAGGGGTGATGCTGGACATATTTTCGTCGTCCAACGGCAACATGGTCCCCGTGGCCAACAACGCCGGACACCTTGCCTGGAGTGCTGACCTGCGCGGCCAGAATGTTGTCTTTGGAGTGGACGACCAGGGTCTCTTTCGACTGACACCCGATGGTTCGGTGGCACTGCTTGCTCGCAGAGGTGACCAGGCACCAGACGCTCCAGAGGGAGCAAAATGGTTCTCCTTCTCCGCCACCTGCCTGGCCGAAGACGGCACGCTCTTCTTTAGAGGGCAGTTGGACTGGAAGGATGGCAATGGCGGTGTCACCAAAGAGAATGACTATCTGGCGGGGCGGGTGGCACCTGATGGGACCATCTCGATCCTGGCAAGGGAAGGTTCAGCAGTTCCGGGATTGCCGAGTCACACTTTGAAAGGCTACGCGGGAGAGACGAGCCCGCCGCCGCTCTATCCGCGCTGCACGGCTGAGGGACAAGCGACCTTTGTCCACCCCATCACCATGGCTGGCTCCTCGGAGTACGCGCTCTTCCATGTTGACGCTGAAAGCACGACGACCGTGGCCTGGCGTACCGGTGACGACGTTCCCGGCCTCGAGCAGGCGGAGGAGTTTCTAGGTTTTGCCAAATCGCCCCGCATCAATGGCGCCGGGCAACTGACCTTTCGAAGCGTTATGCAAAGTGGTGAAGGTGGTGCCGTTGTTGGAGGGGGCGATGATACCGGGCTCTTCGGACCGGGAGGGGACGGTGCCACAACACTGGTCATGCGGGAAGGAGACGCTGCACCCGATTCGCCGGAGGGCATTTTCGAAGACGTCGATGTCCAGATTGACAAGACGATCGCCGCGGATGGGGCTGTCGCCTTCATCCATGGCTTCAAGTTCGACGACGGGTTCGTCGAAACCGGCCTCTGGCGACACGATCCTGCCACCCCCGGGGTGCTGACCACGCTGATGATGCAAGGCACCGCTGCCGCCGGGTTGCCCGAAGGCTGGGAGTACGGCCACTTCGCCTCCCTCACCGGCAACAAGTCCGGCCGCCTGGCGGTCCAGGGTGATGCCAACCTCGGCGAAGATGACGAGGGCGACCCTCTGGAAGAAGAAGAGGCTGTCTGGGTCCAAAATGATGCCGGCGACTTTGTGTTGGCTGCCATCACAGGTGAGGCTGTTCCAGGTACGGGCGGAGCTACTCTTGTAACCATCAACAACGCGCTCTTCATGAATGGCAGTGGACAGACGACCTTTGCCGGAACGCTGGTGAAGTTGCCACCGGTTGATTCCTTCAACGACTACGGTTTGTGGCTCTACACGCCAGGGGAAGGGCTTGAGTTGCTGCTACGGGAAGGTACCGAAGTCGCAATTGGTGAAGGGGATGCCCGCACCATCTCCCTGATAACGCAGGCCACCAGTTTTCAGACTGGTTCCGGAGGCGCCGACGGGCTTCCGATGGGACTAAGCGACGAGGGGAAGGCTCCTTTTGTCGTGCGCTTCACCGGCTCCGCTCCGGCCCCAGGATTTCAGACCAATGCGGCCATCGTTGTGGCCAGTGTAACTCCCGACCCGTGCGACCCGGACAAGGTGAACTGCGACGACGACGATGCCTGTACCGAAGACTCCTGCGATGCACAGAGCGGTTGCCAGCATGTACAGATCGAATGTGACGACCTTGACCCCTGCACAGACGACTCCTGCGACGTCGATGCTGGCTGCCAGAATGTCCCCCTCGACTGCGACGACAATGATGCCTGCACAGACGACAGTTGTGACCAGGAGGGAAGTTGTCAACACGTGGTTGTTGATTGCGGCGACGACGATGCCTGCACCGACGATGCCTGCGATGCCGAAACGGGGTGCACAAATGTCGCCGTTGACTGTGACGATGCAACGGTCTGCACCGAGGACTCCTGCGATGTGGAAACGGGTTGCCAGTACCTTGACGTAGATTGCGACGACATTGATAGCTGTACTATCGACAGTTGCGACGCGGTGACAGGGTGTTCGCATCTAGCGGTAGATTGTGACGACCAGAGCGCCTGCACCGAAGAGTCCTGCAACCCGGAAGTCGGCTGCGAATATGTCGATGTGAAGTGCGACGACGCAAACTTCTGCACCGATGACAGTTGCGACCCGGCGACGGGCTGCGCTTACAGCACAGTAGATTGTGACGACCAGAGTGCCTGCACCCTGGAGACCTGCGACGAGGCGGTCGGATGCGAGTATGAAACTGTAGAATGCGACGACGAAAGTGAGTGCACTGTGGACTCGTGCAACCCCGCCATCGGCTGCGAATACACTGAACTCAAATGCGACGACAACATCGCTTGCACCATCGATACCTGCGATCCCGAGACCGGTTGCGCAAACAGCGACAAGGATTGCGACGATGGAAACAAGTGCACCCTGGATACCTGCGAGAAAGGAAAGTGCTTGCACAAGAAGGACCCGAGCCAGCCGCTCTGCTGCCAGGATGATGCCGATTGCCACGACGGAGACCTCTGCACCACAGATGCCTGCGTCGACGAGTTGTGCGAGTTCACAACCGTGGAAGAGTGTTGCGCCAAGGATATGGACTGCACCGATGGAAACGTCTGCACCGTGGACCTCTGTGATCAGGCCGCCCACGAATGCAAGTTCCTGCCCATGGAGGCGTGCTGCCTGGACGATGACGATTGCGACGCTGGTCTGGAATGTATCAAGCACCAGTGCCTCTCGCCCTGGTGCGTCGAATGCGATGGCGACGAAGATTGCGACGACGGCACTTGTGTCGAACTGCTTTCCGGAAACTACTGCCTCGCTTCCTGCGACGGTGGTTGCCCCGACGGATTCCAGTGCCAGGGCGACGATTGCGTCCCCGAGGCAGGGGACTGTGAGTGCACGGGCGACCCGGGTCAGCTCTTCTGCGATGGCAACGACTGGGTGAAGCTGGACAACTGTGGCGAGGCCGTCGAAGTCCTGGCGTCGTGCGAATATGAGTGCGCTGCCATAGACGGCTGCTGCCCCGAGGAGGGCTACTCGGTGGCTGACGAATGCGTCGATTCACCCCCGCCAGATAGCGACGAGACTGACGTCGTGATAACTCCGGACGTGACCATCATTGAGGAGGTACTGGAGGAGCCGGAAATCATCGAAAGCGAGGAGACAGTGGACCATCATGATCCCGACATCGCACCCGACGGAGACAATCCGGACAGTGCCACGGTTGGTGCAGAGATTTTTGAGGAAGATTCAGGCGGGAACGGTGGCGGCGGTTGCCAGACCAGCGAGAGCCCCACACCCTCGTTCTGGCTCTTCCTCGCCCTCTTTGCCGTCCTTACCCTTGCCAGAAAGCGCCAGTTGACCGCATAATCCCTCCAGGCCTCAACCCAACGACGGAGTCTTGCCATGACCGAGCAGAGTAGCGGAGATACTTTTCAGTTTTCGGCCGACGAGTTGATGGCCATCGATTTACCGCCAATGGCCTCGGCGCGCATGCACCGCCTGCCCCCCTATCTTTTCGCCAGGATCAATGCAGCCAAGTATAAGCTTCGCCAACACGGCGTGGATATCATCGACCTGGGAATGGGCAATCCCAACGACGCGACACCTGCTCCAGTGGTGGAGAAACTTGCTGAAGCTGCGGCGCTCAAGAGGAATCAGCGCTACTCGGTTTCGCAGGGAGTTTTCAATCTTCGCCAGCATGTTGCGGAATTCTACGAGCGCCACTGGGATGTGAAGCTCGATGCAGCCACAGAGATCATCGCCACCCTGGGTTCGAAGGAAGGGTTCAGCCACCTCTGTCTGGCGACGCTGGGTCCGGGCGATACGGTGCTCACTCCTACCCCATCCTTCCCCATTCACATTTACGCCCCGGTCATCGCCGGAGCCAACGTCATCGGCGTCTCCATGCGGGAGGGCGAAGAGGCTCTTTTACGCCGTATCGACGACATGTGCCGTACGGTCTCGCCCAAGCCAAAAATCGTTGTGCTGAATTACCCCCACAACCCGACCACCGCCACCGTCGAACTGCCCTTCTTCGAAGAGGTAGTTAAGCTGGCGAAGAAACACGGTTTCTACATCGTCCAGGATTTCGCGTATGGACTGACCAACTTTGACGGTTACAAGGCACCGAGCCTGCTCCAGGCGAAAGGGGCCAAAGAGGTCGGAGTCGAGACCTTCACCATGTCCAAAGGCTTCAACATGGCCGGCTGGCGAGTTGGTTTTGTGGTGGGCAATCCGGATATGATCAAACTGCTGGGCGCGATCAAAGGCTACTACGATTACGGCATCTTCCAGGCCATCCAGATTGCCACAGTTATCGCCCTGCGCGAGTGCGAAAGCGAGATGCATGCCCAGTCAGCGATCTACCAGGCGCGCCGGGATTGTCTCATCGACGGGCTGAACAGGTCTGGGTGGGAAGCTGACCATTGCCAAGCGACGATGTTTGCGTGGGTCAAGATTCCCGAGCCCTACGCTCAGATGGGTTCCATTGAGTTCTCAATGCACTGTTTGGAAAAGGCCGAAGTGGCGCTGGCCCCTGGGCGCGGCTTCGGGGAAGACGGAGAGGGGTACGTGCGCATCGCGTTGGTAGAAAATGAAGAGCGGCTGCGGCAGGCAATTCGGAACATGCGAAAGGCCTTTCCCGTCGTCTGACTCTCAGGTATCACTTCTCCGTCGTCCGGCCCTCAGTCGCTCCGCTTCCGGGGAGCCCCTCGGACTGCGACTCAACGTCGGTCCCGAGGCGTGCCCCTCCACGCTCCTTCTGGCCTCCCGGGTGGCGCTCCAAATGCCAGGGTCGCGCAGCACCCTGGCAGAATAGAAAACTAACGCGGAGGTGGGCCGCCGCCGGGAACGCAGAATCCCTCGGGCAGACAGATCAGTTCCATGTTCGGTGGCTGGGGACAATCCTCATCGGAATTGCATGCCGGGACACAGAGCTTTAGACCATCGGGGTCCGGGGAACAGGTACAACCGAGGGCAGCATCTTCCGGGCAGCCTCCCGGGGCATCGCAGTCGGCCTGAGTTTCACACGGCACGGGCCCATCCTGGGGTTCGCCACCGCAGTCTTCGAAACAGAATTCTTCTTCGCCAGGGTCACAGGTACCGTTGCCGCAATCTCCGGGCGGCAGGTCCTCGCCATCGGGAAGCACCGAAGTGGGCGTGATGTTCTGGAAGACGGCCCCACCCCGTACGCACCGCACCAGATTGAAGATACCGATAACGTCACCCTGAGGACCATGTCCATTGGGGTAATCGTCAGGATCGCCCACCTTCGGGTCGCTGCGCTGGGCACCCGCTCCATGCACGTCCAGTAGTTGATAGTTACCCGATTCGGGGGGCTGCTCCATGAATCCCTGGGCCCGACCAAATGCCACATAGGAGGCATAGGTCCCCAGGTCAATTCCGTCGAGGTGAGTCGTGTTCGACCAGTAGTATCCGTAGTTGGAAGCTCCCTCGGGATCCTCAATCTCAGTGGCTGAAAAGATGGGGTCGATGGCGGCCGAATTTGTAGTGTCTGGTGAGCGAGTGTAGTCGACAATCATCTGCAGTTCCTTGACTCCAGGCAATCGCCAGTCCGTTTCGCCAGCCAGGTCAAGGCCCTCGCAGAAGTCCAGTGCCTCTTCCCAGTTGCGCCCTACCCCATCATCAGTCTGCATCCAGGTCAGGCCAGTGGAGTGGTCGGCGATAGTGCCGTCTCCGTTGTCTTCGAACTCGTTTCCTCCATAAACACTCCCCCGCACATAGAGCACGAAGAAAGTCTTGTCTCCGCCCTGCGGACTTACGGTGCCATACCCCTTGATGCGCCCATCTGCGAAGTTGACACCGAAAACGGTGTGGTCCCCGCCCATAGTCGTGCTCACATACTCGGTACTGGTGGCGAATTGGGAATCGATGAACCGCTCGCCGATACTTTCGTCCCCGTACTCAAAGGCGAAGACGGGATCAATATAGGGGATGGAAGAATCGGCCGATTGACCGGTAACGCCGGTGAAGTTGATCAGGGAGTAGGCCTCCTTGATGGAGGGCAGACGCCAATCGTCATAGCCAGCCAGGTCGAATGAGGCTGCCCCATTCTTGGCCTCATCGAAGGTCAGCTTGTCGCCCGGGTCCTGCTGCCACATCAAGCCGGTGACCTGGTCGGTAACGGTACCATCGCCGTTGTCGACGTACTTCGGCTGGAGGCCGTGGTATTGCCCATCCTGGCCAAAGAAAGCGCTGCCGGGGTCGCCGCACGGTATCTCTGCCTCTGCGGAGAAGCAGCGGTCCTGACCCGAATCGACGGCAGGAGAGGGAGTCTCGTCGACATTGACTTCCGGCTCTGGGATGTCCTGCACCGGAACATCATCGTCGGGGACGATCGCATCATCATCGGGGATGAGCGCATCGCCAGGAATGAGCGTATCATCGCCTGGGACCAATGCGTCATCACCGGCAATCTGGTCTTGCTCAACGACATCTGCTCCCGGAATGACGTCGCTGGCCCCAGAGCTCGTGCCGCAGCCGACCGCCACGATAAGCAGTGCTGCCAGAATTGCTCCTTGATGAACTCTCACTCGCATACTCGTCTTCATGATTAGCCTCCTATCGTGCCTCAGTTTGCCCACTGCCGACTCAGGGTGCAAGTATCTGCCTGACGCAGTCGATTGTTTGGGGTAACCAGTTGAAGTTCGAGAAGGTCGCGCGTTTTGTTGTCGGCATTGGTGGTGCAAAGAGACCCTCCGAGTCCGCCCCGCTTCCCTCAGGGGGCCACATTGGGGGCTGCCGTCACGGAGGAACTTCGGTCATACAGCACGAAAGCCTCGGCCCTGCGAAGTGAGCTTGCCGGTGATCTGATGGGGTGATAAGCTGCTCCGGTATGTATTATGGGAGTTGCTGATGACCGAGTCTGTTGCGGCAAGTGCCGCCCCCAATCCCTACCTTGTTGAGCTGAAGCCGGCAGTGCGGCTCTTCTTGGCCAGCTTCCTGGTGCTCTTTCTGGAGTTGGCCGCGCTGCGCTGGGTCTCCGCCCACGTCCTCTACCTGGGCTATTTCGCCAATCTGGCGCTCATGGGGTGCTTCCTGGGCATTAGCGTTGGTATGTTCGCCGCTCGCAACAAGCGCCTGAACCTGATTACGGGGTTCCCCTTAGCGCTGCTTGTGCTTTGTGCATTTGTTCTGCTCTTCAACGCACAAATGGTCATCGATGCCCCCGGAGAGGTCTACTTCACTTCTTCCAGGACGCTCGTGCAGCTCCCCATGTGGCTCGTGATTCCCGGCGTCTTTGTATTGCTGGCCCTGAGCCACATCGGACCAGCCCAGGAGATGGGGCGCCTCTTGCGCGTGGGCAAGCCGCTGTGGGCCTATTCCCTCAACATTATGGGGAGCCTTGCAGGCATCCTCTTGTTCTACATCTGCTCGCTGCTCTCCCTGGGGGCCGCGGTCTGGTTCGCGGTGGCCGCGATGCTCTACGTCCTGGTCGCTCGCACCCGCTGGAAGATCGGGTTGCTCATTGTCGTGATGCTGCCTGCCGCATTCTGTGCTGCCGTTGACGTTGACGCCATCTGGTCGCCCTATTACCGCATCGAGGTCAACACCGAGCGGGAAGCGACTGAAACCGAACCTCCCCTCTATCGCCTCTCGGTGAACAACATCACCCACCAGTACATTTCGCACCCCAAAGAGCGTGAAGAATTCTATGAGTTCCCGTACCAGGTACTGCTGCGCTACAAGGAAACTCCGCCGGAGATCTTGCTCATTGGAGGCGGGGTAGGAACGGATACTTCCTTCGCCATGGGCTACGGGGTCAAATCCATTGACGTGGTGGAAATCGACCCGGCAATTGCCGCCATCGGCAAGAGACTCAATCCGGCCAGGCCATATCAGGATCCGCGGGTTAATCTCACCATCGAGGATGGCCGCGTCTTCATGAAGAACTGCGAGAAGAAGTACGACGCGGTACTTTTCGGACTGCCCGACTCTCTGGGGCTGGTAAGCCCTTCCGCCTCGGTCCGCCTGGAGAGTTTTCTATTCACCCTTGAGTCCTTCGAGGATGCCAGGAAGCTGCTCAAAGAAGATGGGATGTTCATCCTCTACAACTACTATCGGCACGAGTGGCTGGTGCGACGGTTAGCGGCGATGCTCGAGTCCGTTTTCGGTGATCATCCGGTGGTCCTCATGCCGCCCAAGGAGAGCATGGCGGCCGTACTTTTCGCCGGTCCCGGCACCAAACATGTGCCGGAGGACTTTGGCGCTCAGTTCGGTTTGCGCCGGCTCACGCTGACCGATTCCGACCGCGCCGACAACCTTCCCTCTGACAACTGGCCCTTCTTCTACCTGAGAGCACCGGGCATTCCTTTCTACTACCTCACAATTCTTGGGGCCGTGTTGTTGCTGACGCTCCTTGGCGTCGCCCTCATCTGGCCTCGCGGGGAGAGTGCCTCCCCCGGCGCACCCAAACGATGGTGGGGCTTTTTGGGTGGCCACTGGCACCTCTTCTTGACCGGAGCCGCGTTCATGTTGCTGGAAACCGCCAGTATCGTGCGAGCCTCTCTCTTTCTGGGCTCAACGTGGACCACCAACGCGTACGTCTTCTTCTTTTTGCTGGCATCGGTGTTGTTGGCCAATCTCCTTTGCATGAAGTTCAACTTCCAGCGGGTCTGGCTCTGGGGTATTCTATTATTGATTTCCTTGGCGACCGCCTTTCTGGTGCCCCTTTCCACAGTACTCTCCTGGCCTGGGGCCCTCCGATATCTTGCCGCCGGAGCACTGATGCTCTCCCCGGTCTTCTTTGCCAACATCCTCTTCGCCAGGTTCTTTCGGGAAGAGGAAGGTTCGGCGGACCTCGGCCTGGCCGCCAACATGGTTGGGGCAATGGTTGGAGGCACCATGGAGTATTTGAGCATGGCAACTGGCTACCATTCCCTCTATCTGGCCGCGGCCGTCCTTTACATCGGGGCACTGGCCTATTGGTTCTGGCGGAAACGGGGGATGGCAGTATGACCGCCGGGCAGCCTACCGCGGGGGGACGGGCGGCACTGCTGTTAATTGCGGTGCTGGTTGCGGTGGCCGTGGGCGTCTATCTGAATATCTCGCAGGGCAACGGTTACGGCAACGGTTACGGCAACGACAACGGCGAAAGAGGCGGCCTCGGGCCTCGGGCTTCGGGAACGGAACGAGGCACCGACAACGGCGAAAGAGGCGGCCTCGGGCCTTGGGCTTCGGGAACGGAACGAGACGAAAAGAAGATCCCGGGGTGGTTGCGGCGGGATATTGATTTGGCGGCGCAGGTAGAGAAATACACGTCGGCCCACGGTGGAGCGACGGATCTCTCAGCGCAGTTCTTTGGCAATGAGCAGATTTCGGCGCATCTGCACCTGATGGCACCACAGCAGTTTTGTCCGCTACATCATCATCCTGAGGGCTACGAGCTGTCCGCCATTGTCGCCGGCAACGGTTTCATGCGTGGCGACGGTCCGGGTGGACTCAATGAAGAGGCACTGGCTCCCGGCGATGTAGTTGTTTCGGAAAAGGGTTCTCGCCACGAAATCGGAAATCGTGACTCAAGCCAGTATCTAGCCGCGCTGGTTCTCGCTACACCGCGCTTCGAAGGTAATCTCTACGTGCGTGAAGGGTCACCGCAAGGGAATGGTAGAAGCACCGTACTGCCAGCCTCCGGGCAACGGCCCGATCTCAGCAAGATCGCGTTCGCCCCCTGGACGGACGTGCAAAGGCATGTGATCAAGGAACCCGTCACATTGCCGGCAGAGGGGACTCTGATTCTCTATATCCGGCAGGGCGAGGGGATGCTGGCAGAACCCGATACCGACAACAAGGTGCAACTCACCGCACCGCAGTTGATTGTCGCCCGAAATGCCCCAGCCCTTCTCGCCAGCAGTACCGGAGATCCTGCCATCGAAGTGGTGGCCCTCCATATCGCCCCAGGCCAAAAGGCGCTTCCGTAATGTCTGACCGGCCCAAACCAAACGTTATCCTGCCCCTTCTCCTGGCCCTCCCCCTCTCGTTGGTTTTCGCCACTCGCCTCTGGTGTAACGACATCTGGTGGCACCTCGCTACGGGCCGATGGATGGTGGAAAATGGCACGGTGCCCACCATAGACCCATTCACCTTCGCGGGCGAGGGGGCCCCCTGGTCTTACGTCACAGTGGTCGCCGACCTACTCTACTTTGCAGTACACAGCATCGGCGGTTTTGGCGGCCTGGTGATTCTGAAGGTGTTGATCGCGTTTGTGCTACTGACGATGCTGGGTTGGGCCTTGCGCTCTGCCGGCTCTTTCATTCCCGTGCTCGCTGCCACCCTCTTGCTCGTCGCCGTACTTGTCCAGCCTCGCATGTCCATGGCCAGACCGCTTGCACTGGGCGGACTCGCCCTTGCTTGTGCGCTGGCCATCGTGTTTCTGACCTGGGAGCATCGCGCACCATTGGTCGCCTTTCTCCTCGTCCCACTTGCCGCCCTCTGGTCCGGCCTGCACGCCAGCGCCGTGCTGGTGGTGCCAGTGGCCGGCGCGCTGGTAGTGGCCTGGGGGGTCGCTGGGCGCAAACGTAGCTGCTCATTGGTGCTGCTGGCCAATCTGGCTCTGGTGGGCGGCGTCCTCGCCTTGCTGCCAACAGGTCGTGGGGCTTTTCTCTCGGCCTTTGACCATTCCACGGCCACCTGCATGCGCACCTTCATTCAAGAATGGGGAGCGGTGGACTGGGCCCGTGGTAGCGTTTGGATACCAGTCCTTCTGACCCTCGTTTCGCTACCCTGGCTGATGCGGACGTGGCGTGACAGCGCACTCCACTTCTGTCTCGCCGCTGGCGGGTTGGCCCTTCCGCTTCTGGGGGGCCGGCTTGCAACCATGGCAGCTCTGCTGATGGCGCCAGCCATTGCCACAGGCATGACCGTCGCCCTCTCCCATCTGCCGCGTCGCACCGCCGCTCTCGCATTGGCAGGTATGAGCGTGTTGGTCACCATGGCTCTGGCCATCTCTCCGGGAGTGGCCCTCGACCGCACCTTTGGTTTGGGCCGCCATCCGGGACGCTATCCGTTACAAACGGCGAAGACCCTCGACCAACTCCCGGAAGGACGAATTCTAAATGACTTTGGCCTGGGCGGATATCTCATCTGGCAGGGCCATGCCGGTAATGTCTTCATGGATGGAAGAACGGTCGTTGTCTTTGACGAAGACCACTGCGAGGACTTGCTGGTGCCTCTCTACCAGAAGGCCGACGGCCCAAGCCTCTTGGCAGACCGATTCGACATTCCATATGGTCTGGCAGAGTGGAATTCGTCGCTCTATGAGCGCTTCACCCGCAGCACCGACTGGGTACCCGTTCGACACGGCATACGTTCGTCGCTCTTCGTGCGTCGCCAACACCTTGAGCGGGTGCCGATCAAGGTCATTCAGCAGCCCGATTTCCGGCAACTATCTGACCAGCAGTGGATGGCCAACTGGTATCGGGATGTCATGGCCGACCCTGACCGACGTGAGGAGTTGGAATTCAATATCATTTGGACCGCACGCCATTCGCCCTACAGTCCGGTATTGGCACATGTACTGCAGTTTCTGGATGCCAACTACCCGGCGGTGGCAGCGCCCCTCAAGGACAAGGTGCGTGAGGTGCTGGAGGAAGTGTTGTAGGCCCGCGATCTGATTGACTTTGTACCCCCCGTTCTGCGCTGAGTGTGTCGTTCTGAG
>CAZFVN010000154.1:0-12629 GCA_964522395.1 uncultured Myxococcales bacterium | reverse complement strand
CTCTACAGTAATTAGATCACCCCAAGTTGTCTCATCTCATGTTGGCAGAGAGGGGTTTGTTGTGTGCAACGGCCAATGTACCACCGAAAATGGTTCAGGCAACCCTCAAAACAGCGAAGTTTGTCCGGGCTGAATCATTGTTAGGGTCTGGACTCCCTCTCGACAAGAGGGAGCTAACCGTTTTCTAACATATGCCTGGGCGCAAGAACTGGTATGATGTCCCCTCGGGACAGCAGAACCCGTAGGAGGTCTACCATGGCAGCGCCAAAGATCCTCATCGTCGAAGACGAACCCGACATTCTACAACTGGTTACCTATAACTTGACCCGAGAAGGATTCGACGTGGTTGGCGTGCCCACCGGGGAAGATGGCCTGAAAGAGGCTCGCAGTGGTCACTATGACCTCTTGCTGCTGGACCTCATGTTGCCTGGAATCAACGGTCTGGATGTCTGCCGAACATTGCGTCGGGAAGATGAAACGGAACGGCTGCCAATCGTTATGCTCACTGCCCGGGGTGAAGACATTGACATTGTAACAGGTCTGGAGTTGGGGGCCGATGACTATGTCACCAAACCCTTTTCCCCTCGCGTTCTCACCGCCAGAATACGGGCCGTTTTGCGGCGTGAAAAGCCTCCCTCCGAGGCAACCGATCAGCCGCTCTCCGTGCACGATATTACCATCGATCCCCGGCGGCACCATGTGGAGGCAGCGGGCCAGTTCATTGACCTGACAGCTACGGAGTTTGGCGTTCTCCATTTCCTCGCCCGTCGCCCCGGTTGGGTCTTTACCCGCACGCAAATCATCGAGGCGGTCAAAGGGGACGACTACCCGGTTACCGATCGCTCAGTGGATGTGCAAATCGTTGGATTGCGACGAAAACTCGGCTCCTCTGGTGACCACATTGAGACGGTACGTGGCATCGGCTATCGCTTCAAGGAGTAGCCATGGCTTCAGGCAAGTGGCGACGCCAGACTTTCATTATTGCCCTCTCCGTTGGTCTGGCTGCTGCCGGCGGTGGAGCGATCGGTGTGCTCATCCCCGGCGGCACCCGTTTCGATGTTCTGGCCACTGCCGCCCTTGCCGCAAGCGTTGCGGCTGTCGCAGCACGAATGGCCGTTCGACGATTGCGCGGTCGCCTCCTCGATGCCGAGGACCGTTATCGTGAACTTCAAACAGGCGTCCTCGACGTCATCGAGGAGAAGCAAGGTCTCGAACTTCTCCTCTCCAGCATGGAAGAGGCTGTCCTGTTGTTGGATTTGGAGGGCCGCATCCTTCGGACCAACGCAACGGCCATGGCCACCCTCTTCCCCGATGAACTAGAAGTAGCGGGCAAGCTCCTGCGGGAAGTTGTGAATTTCGCCTCACTTCAGACCTTTGTCCGGCGCGCCATGGATGCACCAGGAAGCACCGACGGAGAGACGGCAATTCATGACGGAGAAGAACACCAATTCCTGGCGCGAGGAACGCCCATCCTCAGTGATGGCGGAAAGCGAGTGGCCACGCTCATTGTTCTCCACGAAGTTACCAGATTGCGCCAACTCGAGAGAGTGCGCACGGACTTCGTCGCTAACGTCTCCCATGAACTGAAGACGCCGATCACTACCATTCGCGGGGCCGTGGAGACCCTCCAGGATGGGGCTCTTGAAGACCCGGATAACGCCCGCGGATTCCTGGACATGATCGGACGGCAGTCCACCAGACTTCAGGCCATTGTTGATGACTTGCTGAACTTGACCCGCCTGGAGAGCATCGACGCGGCTGGCGAAGCGAGACTCTCTTCTGGGGTACCCGCAGCCATCATTGAGGGTGCGGTGGACCAGTGCCAACCAGCCGCGATCAGGCGGAATATTGAACTCTGCTGTGACATAACCAGCCGGGCCCAGGCAATGTGCAATGACCTCCTCCTGGAGCAGGCCGTAGTGAATCTCATCGTCAATGCCATCAAGTACACTGAAAGTGGTGGTCGAGTGGAGGTGAAGGTGGAAGAGCGGGGGGCGCTCCTGGCTCTATCCGTCAAAGACAATGGTCCGGGCATCGCCGCCAGGCACCAGGACCGCGTCTTTGAGCGTTTCTACCGCATCGACAAAGGGCGCAGCAGGGAGGCGGGAGGAACGGGCCTGGGATTGGCCATCGTCAAACATGTTGTCCAGTTGCATCGTGGCAAAATACGACTTATCAGCGAGGTGGGAAGTGGTAGCGAGTTCATCATCATTCTGCCCATCGTCGCTACTTGATCTTAGAGGTTGCCCGGCCTTCTAGATGGTTTGCCCCTAGAGGTGGCTCGTCACCACAGAGCTGAGGTTGCCGGCCATGTCTAGAGCGAGCCCGGCGCGTGCGCGAACCGCGGCCGGCAGTTTGCCCAACCAGCGCAATACCAGTCGCCGGTACCATACGCTACGCTTCGCTTCCCCCCGGTAGAACGTTGCTCGCGCGCGCAGCCCACCGTCGGCGAAGGTCAGTCCGAAATTGCCGAAGCTGAATTCTGAAAGGGGTGGCCGGAGGACCGAGGGGCCAGTTTCAGGGACTCCTGGATGGCCGTAGACCGTCGATTCCATGGTCTGCCATTCGTCGTTCCAGCGATATTCCCCGCCCCCGGGGCAGATTAAGCGGACCTGCCACAGACGCTCGTGCACTGCCACCGGGTCTTCGCTGGGAAAGAGCCGGTGCCATTCATTGAGGATGGGTAGATTTCCGAATGAGCGAGCCTGGATCTCCGGCAACAACTCGTCCCGGGCTCCCACCTCCAGTAGTTCGAGGAGGTCTCCATCTGCCTGGAATCCTAGTTGCTTACCGAGCCAATCATCGGCCCTCTCATTCATCCGGACGGCCGCAGCCGGAGAAGACGCCCGCCGCGCCGCACGTTTCAAGGAGCGCTTGAGCATCTTCTCGTTAAGAGTAACAGTCAGCGCCCCGCCCGCGATCGCGTAGTAGATGGCCAGATCCTCGGGAAGATCGTCATCCCAAAGCTCTGCCGGTCCGACTCGGACGTAGGAGAGATCACCAGCCTTGCGAGTCTCCCAAAGCGTCATATTGGGTGCAGTTTGTTCGATGAAGGCGCGAACTGAGGCCAGGAATGCGGTGGCCTTCATGGGACTCGATATCGACACCCGCAGGGCCACCGGCAGGCGATGGAAATTACGTTCGAGGAAGTCATCCTTCTTGTCCGCGCGAACCATGTCGGTCCAATACCTGTCCTGATCTCCATAGATAACTACGGAATCCCCCAACCAGGAGAGAGCATTGCCCGAGAACCCTGGGGCCACCGAGAGTGCGAACGAAGAGGCCTTGCGCACCGGCGGGGAGTCAGGGTTCAGGGAGATGCCGAAACGGAAGAGGATATCGCTGTGCGGATCACCGGAGTGGGCCCCCATTTCGCTACCTGCCGTCAACTCGATGAACTCGCGGTAGTCGCTATTGGCAATGAGGGGCATCACCGAGATGTCCAGGGCCAACTCCTCAGAGTCTACGTTGAAGCGAATGGCGATGGGGTCGAAGTAGTCCCGCCAGTTACGTTGGTAGCCGTCCCGGAACCAGCGATAGGCCTCAGCCTCCTCCTTGGTTACCTGTTGCGTGTCAAGTTCGATGATGGGGGTCATGAAAGCAAGGGTTCCCCAGGTTTCGGAGAGGTAGCCATCCGCGGCGGGCAGCAGAGGACCCATCATGGTTTCCTTGACTTCGGGGGCGTTACCGGAAGCCATCGCCACCAGATGTTCGGCATGGTAGCGGGCCAGCACCGCGGCAGCCCTGACCCGGCGGGAATCAGCAATTCGCCATTGCGGACTGCACCAGCGGCGGATGGCAGCATCAGGCAGTAGCAGGAAGGCCGTCTCATCTCCGTCACCCAGTGGGTAGCGGTGGCGGAAGAAGCGGTATTCCGGCAATGATCCCAACGAATCACGGCTGCCCGTTGCGGTATCCACAAGGCGTTGCAACTGGGCCAGGGAATTGGTCACAATGACGAGGTCGCCATGTCGGGCAAGATAGGAGCAGACTTGGCGGTCAGCGGAGCATACCCCCTCGTATGGCACGGTCGCCAGCTTCCCACTGACGACAGCCTCGCCCGGCAGTCCCGTCGCCGCCGCCGCATGTTTGCGGCGGACGTGCGTCATGAGCAACTCCGGTCCGCTGGCATCGAAAAGCACGGCCACATCAGACCCCATCCGCAGGAATGGATCGGAACCCGTGAAGGCAACGCTACGCACCAGCTTCGGGCCGAGGAGACGGGACAGTCCACTCATGGAGAGACAGAGTTGTGCCTGATACCGGCCCTTGACGTTGGCATCGGTGGAGCGCGTTTCGAAGAGGGCCAATAAGGGGGTTCCCAGGGCATCAGCTTCATCGGATAACTGAAGCATCGAGCGGAAAGTCGGGAAGAAGAGCGCATGTTGATCGGCTGGCACATAGCGAGCCAGCGGGTCGATTGGCGGCTCCTTCTCGGGCATTAGCGGGGCCCAATCTATTTCGTTGACCGTGATTCCCTCCAGAGTGCTGATGTCCACCAACTCCTTGGACCCGCCCCGGGGCAACAGGACCCGGTCCAGTTGCAAGTTCTCACTAAGCGCGCGACCTCCACTGAAGAGATCGTAGGTGCCATTCAGGTCATCTACGCGACGCTGCTGTCGCTGCTCCGGCGTGAGTTCCTCCACCAGGGCGGTGGGCTTGTCCAGGTCTCGCTGATGGCGGAACCACGCGGCCCCTGGGATTCCCGCGTCAAGCAATCGCTGGTAGTGGCCACGCCGCGCTTTCACAAAAGCGTCCTGGTGTTCCCCAGCCAGCTTTGCTGGAATCCTGAACTTGAGGCGCTCCTGACCGGTTTCATCGCTGTCAAGTCGCGGGATGCGGAGCTCGCCAACCACATCCTCACCAGCCGCCGCCCTTACATGGACAACACCTCGCTCACGCAAGTCAACATCCCAGTTCCAGTAGTGTATGACGCCGGAAATGTAGGCCTCAGCGCCACCTTCAACCTTGACCACTGGGTAGAGCGTTTGCGCTAGCCGCCACGGCAGTGACCGGTCATCCTCAGGACCCGGTAGCGCTCCATCGGCGAAATCCAGTTCCCCCAGCTTGACCTGAAAGTAGGCATCTTTCGAGAGTGCGGGTGTTGTCACGAGCGACAGCGCAAGCACCAGGAATCCAAGGCAAGTTCTTCGGTTCATGAGGTCTCCTCCGGTTGGCTCTCCTTTTGAAACTCATGGTAGAGCAATAGATTCCCCGGGGGAAGTTCACATTCGGTTAGGATTTGGTTACGGAATTGTGGAGGTCAGGTGCCACGCTGGGTTGCCGCACAGACATGGTCTCGCGTCAACTTGTACCAGCAGTCTCTTGTGAAGCCGGGATAACAGTGATGAAGCGATCCCGAATTGCCTGATAAGTTAAAGAGTAGACCTGGTCAAGGGTGTGATTAGTCTCAGCGGCCACTTCTTCCAGGGTATGATTTCCCGCTTTTGCCAACGGATGGCCGGCGGGTGGCGTCTGCAGCCATTGCAGAACATAGTCCTCACGAAGAACTGGCAATTCACGGTCGAAGAACCGCTCGGGATGATCGTCGTTGGCCATGTGAAAGAGGGGCGGATTCTCCCCAAAGCGTCGCCGGAATGCATATCCATAGGCCCCTAGTGCAGCGGCGATGCCATCGGCCATGGCAGAGGTGACGGTGGCGTATCGGCAGGTCACGTCACCGGCGAAATAGAGCCCCGGCACACTAGAGGCCAGGAAACTGTCGACCTGTGGGATTCCTGGACTCCGTTCCTCGATCTCAAAGCCAAACTCGGGCATCACCGGTCCCTTCTGGAACGAGACGTAGTCTAACATGATGGCCCCGGCCCAGGGTTCAATAACGCCATTTTCGGGAGTGTCCACGGAGAGCACGAATGCGTCCTTCTCCCGCTTTGCTATGTGCCATTCTTTGGCCGCCACCATACTCCCTGGAAGATTGCTCAATTCAAACTCCTGTCCGGGTGGGACCAGGAAGAGGTAATCGGCCTGATGCCTCCAGTAGAGTGGTAGCAGTGCCCTCACGTTCCGGTTGGTCACAACGGCAATAGGTCGGCCATCCGCATAGGCGTGCGCCTTCTCCAGTAGCTTTCCAAGGAAGCTCACCCCCCGGTACGTGACGAAGACGCCATCCTGACGGTCGTCCAGTTCGTTGCTCATGGCGCGACCACCCGTGGCGATCACCACGGCATCAGCTTCAACTACACCGCCATCTTCGATGCGCAACGCAAAGGAACCGGTGAAAGTGCGCTCAATCTTCTCAACCCGAAAAGGCAGCACCGGGATCTCGTATTGTTCAATATCTTTCCTCAGATCGGCCAGCAAGACTTCTGACTTTACTGAGAGAGACGGGCCCGTGACCAGGCGCGCTCCACCAGTCTTAAGCAATCCACCCAGCGCTGAAGGCTCGAAGAGCGCAACTGAAAGCGGCAGCCCCTCGTGCTCCTTGACGTGACGGACGCGGATTGCCGCAGCCAATCCTGCCGCGCCACCGCCAACTACCGCGACATCGCATTTCCAACTCTTATGATCCATGGCCAGACCTCCCTGTGCCGATCGGGAACACATTACGACGCTAAGAACAGACGGAGCCGGTTTCAATGAGTGGGGACGCACAGAGGGTTGCTTTCGCCAAAATAGGGTGCAATCATCGGTGGAAGGGAGCTTTCACACCGTCCAGGGAAGAGTCATGGCGAGCGAAATAGAGAGGAAGTTTCTTGTCGATCCAGAACGCTGGCAACCTGTGGGATTGAGTGGGCGTATCTTGCAGCAGGGATACCTCGCTCGAGGCGGGGGCTGTACCGTCAGGGTGAGGACTAGCGAGCATGAAGCCTGGCTCACCCTCAAGGGGCCGACCCGCGGTATCACCCGAACCGAATTCGAATACGCAATTCCCCTCGTCGATGGATTGGCACTTCTAAGGGAGTTTTGTGCTGGGTCTACGGTGGAGAAGACCCGCTATGATGTCCTCTTCAAAGGGGCCCACTTTGAAGTCGATGTATTTGCCGGGGCCAACGCTGGTCTCGTTGTGGCGGAAATCGAACTCGATGACCCTGAGCAGGACTTCCCTCGCCCTGATTGGCTGGGTCAGGAAGTCAGCCACGATTCTCGCTACCGCAATTCAGAGTTGGCCCGAAATTCATGGAAGAACTGGTCAAGCTCTTAACGAAGCGATCGGCCATTGGGACGGGAGTTTAGCCGATTGCCTCTCTCATGTTGAATCGAAGGGTGTTTCTGTGGGTGCTACCTGCGGCCACGCTCACATCCGCTACTGTCGGTGCTATCTGCGACTACGCTTGTGCTCGTTACTGTCGGTGCTACCTGCGGCCACGCTTGCGGCCGCTGCTCTTGCTACGGCCACGGGAGCCGCGAGAGCCTTTGGACTTGGAGCGCCCTCTACTGGATTTTCGGGCTTTGCCCGAAGACTTGCGCTTCGAGGAACCCTTACGGGCACTTGAACGTTTGCCACGTGGGGACTTGCCGGAGCGGCCCTTGGAACGGTAGCCTTTGCTCTTGCTACCTCGCTTTCCCCGTGGATTGTATGCAGGTTTGCTTTTCCGGGAACCCCTGTTTCCGCGTCCTGAGCGAGCTCCCTTCCCTTTCTTGCCACGATTTCCTCGTGGATTGTATGCAGGTTTGCCTTTTCGGGAACCTCGTTTGCCACGATCGGCACGGGAACCCTTGCTGTTATCCTTGCGGCCGCGGGGGGACCGGCTCGCCTTCTTTGGTGCTCGCTGGTCCGGAGTCCGATTGGGCCGCTTGCCATGAAACTTACTTCCTGGACCCTTGTGGCCGACCTTGCCGTACTTCGGCTTCTTGAAGTGTTTGCCTGGGGCTTTGCCCGCGTGCTTCGCAGGCTTCTTCTTGTGGGGCGGATGTTTCTTGTAATGGTTGTGCTTGCTGCCGTGATGTTTGCTGTGTTTCCACGCGTGCGGGTACCGGTGCGACAAATAGATCTTCTTGTGTGGTGTGTAGCTGTTGTGCCACGGCCCGTACCACACATACGAGTGTCCATCCCAGTGGTAGTGTGAGAGCCAGACTACGGTGGGAGCGAAGTAGTGGACGTGCGGACCATAGATGTAGCAGTTGTGGTGATAGCCGTAGTAGTCCACCGGGTGAGGATCGTAGTACCAGTAATCATCGCCTTCAGCGTCATCGTACATGGTGGGGTCGCCCACGTAGATGTAGGCTCCCTCTTCCATGATGTAGAAGTCCATCTCTTCGGGATCGGGCGCGTACTCAAAGTAGTGGTAGTCTTCCCAGTCCACCCAATCGGTATCGTATTGGTCGGCCACCGAGTAGGGAATTGGGTGCTGCCCATAGTAAAGATATCCATCCTCGTGTGCTTGAGCAGGACTTGCGAAGAGTAGTGTTGCCAGAACAACGAAGAGGCCGGAAAGGGCCGTGAGATCGCGGGTTCTTCTCATGTTAACCTCCTGCGGCGCCGCCAAAGGCGCGGAGCCAGCAGACGACGCACCTATAGATCTATTCAGTCGGGCCAGCAAAAGGTACTAACCGGCTCATACGCTATTTCTCCTCATCGGGGCAAACTGCCGGTGGCGGCCAAACTGGCAACAGATCGCATCGGCCAGCAATGATGGAACAGGGATCAGGGTCGCAAACGTAGGGCTGGTTCTCTGGGATCTGCTCCGGCAGCAGTTCGAAGACTTCGAAATTGGCCTGGTCCGACGGGTAAGTAGTACCCTGCCCATTGACCTCGTAATAAACTTCCTTCACCGCCAGCGTACCGTCCCAGCGAGCGAGATCCCCCGTCTCGTCAATGTGCCCGGCGGTTACCATGTCCCGCAACTCGAAGCTAATGGGACCAATGTTCTGGACCAACGTCACCGGCTCGCTCTCAAAGACCTTCTCGCCCTTGGCGTCGATGGTGACGACTCCATGGATGATAAAGATGAATGACTCATCACCAGTATCCTGGAACAGCTCTTCTGGTTTGTTGGTATTCTTCGGGGCCCAATCATAGGGGTCGGCATCGGTGAGCAGCATGACGAAGTCTCCCGTCATCTGGTTGACATTCAAGTCACAGAAGAACTGTTGGGAGAGCTTGATGGGGCTCGTGAAGTCGGCGTGCATAAGTACCGGCCCCTCCCAGACGTTCAGCGGTTCAACATCGGTCACCTCTCCAGCCGTGGAATCCTCTACAACCACGTCCGCAAACGGGTCCCAGCGCGACTCGACAATCTGAAAGTCAAAGAATCTGGAGACCCCTTTGGTATGCCCCGAGCCATCAGATAATGCGCCGGTGACTTCCAATACCAGGGGTTGCCCCAGGGGGCCCAGCGATCCTTCGGAGGGGTTCAGGAGCGCCTCTGACCTATCCCCGATGAAGGAGAGCACTACACCATCGCCGGCCCCGCAGGGACTGGTAAACGCGGTGCAAGTATCGAGGATGGGGTTGACTCCGCCCATGAGTTTACCTTCGACACTGTACAAATCTTTCTGCCCCGGCCATACGCGAATCTCCAGTGAATCCATTGAGACCGGCTCCGAGAAACGGAGAATGATGGGCTCGCCCGCAACAAAGAGTCCGTTGGCAGGCCCGTCCAGGGTCACATCTGGCGGGGGGTCGTAGGTGCAGGCCGCCAAGAATACTGCGGCAACGGTCATGTAGATCGTCCTATTCATCTCGTGGTGCCTCCATGCGGGCTCCCTAGAACAAAAATGTGAAACGATTCTCCACCATGAACGAAGGGACGGCATCGCCACTTTCGTCCTGCAGAGCTTCGCCCGGCAGAAGAACCGCGCCCTCTACGGTCCAGAGGAAGTACTTCTGATAGCGCCACTCCACCTGAAGATCCAATTCGGTGCCGTAAAAATTGGCCGGTTTGCCGCCGTGCCAGTTGACGACGTCGTCCTTGATGTCATTGCCATCTTCGTTGAGCAAGGTCATTACCGAGTCTGTTGCTGGTGCTGCCGACCATGCCAGCAGTACGCCACCGCGAATCCCCAGGGTTTCAACCGGCTTGTAGAGAACTTGGGGGAAAGCGATGATGGCGTTGTGAACGCGGCCCTCACTAGAGAGTTCCGTAAGCGGAAATGCTTCGACTCCCGCTTGCTGCAGGTTCTGGATTCCCACTTCCGCCGAGCGAGCAGTTTCGAAGGCCAGTAGATGCTCGAAGAGGAGCAACCCGACGTTGGCGTCACGGGCAAAATTGTAAGTGGTAAGCGGGGTCTCGTCCCGGGGGTCAGCGTCGCCACTAGCGTAGTCGAATTCGAGAGTCCCGGTGACCGGCCCCATCTCAACGTCGAGGATGGCGCGGGCCCCGAAGGCCCGAATCTCCTGGTCATGAATGACCCTCTTCGCGGCATCCTTCTCACGCAGCGCGGCCATTCCGGCACTGGCTTCCCGCGTCTGACCAAAGAGAGCCACGAATTCCCCGGAAAAGTGGACCGGTCCTGCCCCCATTTGTAGAGTTATTGGCATGGCAAAGACTTGCGTGTCGAACTGCTCTCCGAAGCGGCCGCCAAAGACAACCTGAAGCAGGAAAGGATCCCAGTCCCAGCCAAACAGTGCGGGCTTCTTCACTTTCCATTGCAGCAGCCCCACCCCCTGGGTGAGGTTGTCGCCGCCGTAGCTGACATCATCCTCTACAACAATATCGTAAGCTCCGCCGATGAAGATACCGTCGTCCATATCGAGGTTGGGTTTGTAGGGCTCGTCCCCCCGATGAGCCAGCATTGAGAAGGCCTCGGAAAGCTTGGTCGCGAAGAGGATGCGGTCGGCGGTTGCGGAGTGGCGTGAGACACCCCAACGGTTTGACCGGGAACCATCGTGCAAGTTGATGCCCGGACCCTCCGTAGCCGGTTGTCTGCCTACCCGAAGCACTCCAAAGGGAAGAATGACCTCACCGTAAATCCGATTGATCGCGATAGGCTCTACACCCTTGAGCGTCAGCCCGTAGCTGTCGGGATCGAGAGGGTCCATTCCCTCAATCAGGCCCACCGTCCATCCGGCATGATTGGGGTGGCGAGACGTGAGCGCCAATCCAGAACCAGGGGACGGGTCGCCGCCGTATTCTCCGTTGTCGCCAAAAAGCACACCTCCCAAAGCCTCTATCTGAGTCTTCAGCGCGATCTTGCGCACCGGGCGCAGGGTTGTATCGAGCCGCATCCGCTGTTGCGTGTAATGGACTTGTTGAGTGGTGAGTCCACTTAGCTCCATGGGATCGATGAGGAGACTCTGGACCCGGTATTCGGCATCAAGTCCCAGCCAGTCAGGCGAGGTTGCGTCATCGCCTGCAACCGCGGGACCTGGGAAAGTGGCGATGAGGAAGGGCAACATCAGAAGGAGCAAGGCCGTTCGCATGGTTCTCCTGCTGGCACGTTCAGAGTGCACTTTCCCGGCAGTCTAACACGCTGTTTGGGCAGGGCCAAGGACCGGCCGCGTCGCCTACGCGGCAACACTTTCTTCGCCTTTCTCTACGCCCTGGCTCGGCGCCGGCTCAGGCTCAGGCGCGGTAACGGCCTGATAGAGTTGGCCCCGGATGTCGAGATGGTCGGCCAGGAACTCTCTTACCCCCTCTCGACCCTGGCCGAGGCGGGTTTCGCCCCATGAGTACCAGGCGCCTGAGCGAGTTAGTAGTCCCGCCTCGATGCCCGCATCCAACAATTCAAGGTTGACGTCGAATCCTTCACCAAAGCGGATCTCTGACTCGGCCACTCTAAATGGTGGCGCAAGCTTGTTCTTGACCACCTTCATGCGGACCCGATTGCCCACGGCCTCGTCCCCCTTCTTGACGCCACCGATGCGGCGGATGTCCACCCTGACGGAAGCGTAGAATTTCAGTGCGTTACCGCCCGTCGTTGTCTCGGGTGACCCGAATTGCACGCCGATCTTGTGGCGAATCTGATTGATGAAGAGAATTGTCGTATTGCACCTGTTGCAGATTCCGGCGAGCTTTCGCATTGCCTGACTCATGAGCCGCGCCTGGGAGCCCACGTGATGGTCCCCCATGTCCCCCTCGATCTCCGACCGAGGCACCAGTGCCGCCACCGAGTCCACAACGATCAATCCGATGCCTTTCAGCGGAGCCAATGCCGCGGCGATGGCCAGTGCCTGCTCGCCGTAGTCCGGTTGGGAGACCAGAAGTTCCTCTACCTGCACCCCCAGCCGCGCCGCGTAAACTGTATCGAGGGCATGCTCAGCATCGATAAAGGCTGCGACCCGGCCTGACTTCTGGGCCTCAGCGATCATATGTAGCGCCAGGGTTGTCTTTCCGGACGATTCCGGTCCGTAGACCTCGACAATGCGGCCCTGGGGGATGCCTCCAATCCCCAGAGCCTTGTCCAGGGCCAGCGAACCGCTGGGTATGATGGCCACAGGATCTCGCTGGTCCTCACCCAGGGCCATGAGGAGCCCCTTGCCGAATTGTTTTTCGATCGCCTTGAGGGCGCTCTTCACTTGTGCCTTCGTTCCCATCTGTCCTTCCTCCATGTCATCAACTAGTCCATCAACGTGTCCAGTTCCCGATAGTGAATTGCCTGTGCAATCTGCTCGATCCCCTAGTCCATCAATGTGTCCAGTTCCCGATAGTGAATTGCCTGTGCAATCTGCTCCATCCCCTAGTCCATCAATGTGTCCAGTTCCCGATAGTGAATTGCCTGTGCAATCT
>CAZFVN010000153.1:0-12681 GCA_964522395.1 uncultured Myxococcales bacterium | reverse complement strand
TGCGGGATTCTTGCAGCACGAGTTCAGTCGCGTCTCAAAGAGAGTTGCCGAAGAGATTTGTGAGCGCGCAGAGTTGAGCCCTCGCTCGTACACCAGCCGCATCAGCCGGGAGCAGGTTGAAAAGCTGATGGAAGGCATCAGCAAGACGAAGATCATGAATCCCCCGACCAACTGTGTTGCGCCCATTGGCGAGGAGCAGTTGGTCTACGGCCTGGCCTCGGTGGTGCCCGCTGAGTTTTATGCCTCAGCGACGCGCCCGCCGGCAGTCTATCGGGGCAATCCCTTCATCATTGAGGCCGCCCTGGCCTACGGTGGGGAGATCCTAGGGTCCGACTCGCCTGCGCGCCTGCTCCGCTTCGCCAATCGCGTACCACTGCTCTACCAGCAGGGAGCGGGCTGCTGCTTCGGTTCGTCCGTTGCGGTGAATTGGCGAAACTACGGGCTGCAACAGCCGCGGGGAGGCTTACCAATCGGCCCCATGACAATTGTTGTTCATATGGCCAGCGTCTGGGTTCCCTTCACCTCCGAGTCGAAGGAGGCGATTGCCTCTTACCAGGAGATTGAGGACCAGATGACGCGGGCCCTCCAGGAGTGCGGTCGCAAACTGAAGATCTTCCTCTCGCGAAAGAAGAAGGAAAAAGAGCAGCAGCGGAAGCGGGATTATATTGAGACCTACATTCCCCACATCGGGATCGGGTTGCGAGACCTGATCGGGCTGAGCGAAGACCAGCGCGAAAATGTCGTCGATTGCCTCACGGACTTGCTGGAGCGAAAGAGCTAATCAGGAGCTTATTATGGCGGATGATAAACAGAGCGGCTCCCCGCTCTTTGATAGCGCGAAGAAGAAGGAAGAAGGAAGGCCGCCTGAGACGGGCGGCGATATCGCACGCCCTGAAACGGAGCGAAGTCCAGCGCTTGCGAGTCTCATGGATATCGGTCAAAAGATCCACGCTGAGATCGAGCGGGGACGGCGTCCCCATATCTCAGTTCCAGTGCGCAGCCTCTCTAACGTGACTTTCTCGCCGCGCAAGGGCTATTTCACCATCGGCAATCGGAAGTCCCGACGTACCCTCTCCTACCAGACGGTGAAACCTTTTGCCCAGACCGTACGGCTGATGGCGTTCGCCAAACATCTTATCGAAACGGATGATTTCGCCAGTAAACGTGAAGTCTACTACACGTCAAAGGGTAGTTCGAAAACGAGCGTTGCCGGTGATGCGGGAAGTGCCGGGTGGGGGCCTGCCGGTTTCAACGAACAATCGGAGTCGGACACCATCATGGACGACATCGAAGCGATGGCCATGGTGAATCGCGAGCAACTTGGGTTCATCCCTGCTGAACAGAATGGCTCGGTGGCGGGGGACCTCGTTGTTATCGATACAGACCCGGCCACCGGGAAGCGTATCGAGATTGACTGCACCGCTTTTGGTCGGGGAAGCTACTCGATTCCTTCGCGGGTCGAAGGTCTGGGTTTTCGGACCAACGCCAAGTTCGTCCTGGCGGTGGAGACCGCGGCGCTCTTTGAGCGGCTTAACGGGCATGCTTACTGGCGTGGTGCGCAGTGCATCGTGGTGGCCATGGGCGGAGTGCCCACCCGGGCCAACCGACGGTTCGTCAGGATGCTGTCCGATGCTTGCGATATCCCCGTCTATATCTTCACTGATGGTGACCCCTACGGTTATTGCAATATCTATCGAACAATGAAGGTGGGATCTGGTAACGCCGCCGCCATCAACGAGTTCTTCTGCGTGCCGCGGGCACATCTGATTGGTGTAACGCCACAGGACATTATCGACTATGACCTGCCCACCCACCCCCTCGGTGAGAAGGACAAGAAGAGGGCGCATGACGCGCTGAAGAATGATCCCTTCATGATGAACAACAAGAAGTGGGGGAAGGCACTTCGGCAGATGCTGGAGATGGGAGTGCGCGTGGAGCAGCAGGCCTTCGCCGCACGCGGTCTCAACTACGTCATGGAGACCTACCTCCCCGAAAAACTAGCCAAACCCAACCAGATGTTGCCTTAATACCATCCTACATGCCCGGCCACAGCGGTACCCACGGCGGCAGCGAAGCGAGCTGTGGGCCGCGTCGCCCCAGCACAGCCGTTGCGCCGTCGGACCATCCTACATGCTCGGCCACAGCGGTACCCACGGCGGCCGCGAAGCGAGCTGTGGGCCGCGTCGCCCCAGCACAGCCGTTGCGCACATGGCTCCTAGCTGATGACCAACCACGCAAAGTATCCGCCCAGGGCAACAAGGAATCCGCCGGTAATGCGGATTGTGGTCACCAGCGCCTTCATGCCGACCTTAGTGCGATAGAGACCGGTCATACGGAGTAGGAGCGAGTACCAGGCAATGTCCCCGAGGAGAACGCCAGAAGCGAAAAACCAGGCATAGGAGGGGCGAAAGGGCACCCAACCGCCGGCTAGGAGTGTCGTTGTGGCCGCGGTCCAGGTGGCGAGGAGGGTAGGATTTAGCGCGGTCACGAGGAACCCAACGAGGACCGCGTGTCGCTTCCGCTCTCTTCCTTCCCGCGCTTTGGCAAGTCCCTTCTCACGCATCAAGCTGATGCCTACATAGGTTAGAAGAATGGCTGCCAGACCACGTGACCAGGGCTCAATTGCTGGGAACTCCTGGAGGAGCGCCGAGAGCCCCCAGAATGCCGCGAACGCGTAGAGGGACTCCGCAATTGAGGCCCCCAATGAGGTGAAGAAGCCGGTCTTCAGCCGGCCCTGAACGCCTCTGGAGAAGACGAGGACCGAGATGGGGCCGGCCAGGGGCATGGAGCCGAAGAAACCGAAAAGCAAGCCGGCGATGGCAACCGATAACATGGCAACTCTTAGAGGCGAAGGAGGAGGCCAAGGGTAACCTCCTGAAGGAACGCGAGGACAGGCACATCCTCCATGTATGGGCCGTGGCTGTCATCCATTGAGCGGACAATTGCGTGGTCAACGGTGAGGGTGTACCGGACATACATGCCCAACCGCGATGAGAGGTGAATATTGCCCCCCAATCCCAGGGCTCCGTAGACCCCGTGAGCATCGTAGCTGCTACCGTAGTTCTTCGACCTGAGGGCGGTATAGCCTCCCGAAAGATTAAGGAAAGGTCCTACACTGTCGCCAGGTACGCGAAATTGAACGAGGGGACCGAGGCGGAAGCGGTGAACACCCGGCTCGTAGTCCTTCGACCAGAAGTCGCTGCGGCCCAAAGAGAAGACGTAGGTCCCGGAGGCACCCAAAGCGAGGTATCGTCGGTAGCGATAGTTGGCGCCGAATTCCAGTCCCGCAGCAGGCAAGGTGGTGAACTGGTCGAAATGTCCGTCGCCACCTAGAGCATCATAGAAACCGTAAGAAATGGGCGTGAAACCTGCTGCCAGTTCGAGTTTGCGCAGGGGGGCTTCTTCAGAGTGAGCCGGTGACGCGCCAGCTATCGACCAGGCTATTACTGTCACGACTATCCACGCTACCCTCGCTCGCACCAGCCACCTCGAACTATTCCGGTCACCTGATAATACCTGCCGCGGGAAAAAACACAACCGAGTGGTAGGCGACCCAAACGGTGCCCTACGGGAGATCATCGAAGAGCTCATCTCGATTGGAGACGATCTCGTCGCACTGCCATTTGGCAGGCACGCGTACGGAGATGAAGTAGCTCTTGGCCGGGTCGGGGTCGACCGCGCTCAGGGGAGGATTCTTGCGCAAGATGGAGTTATCCGAACCGAGCACTATCTGCTCTTGCGAAAACCCCAGAAGACCCTCCATACGGTCGGGTGCAGAGACGATACCGTTGATGGAGGTCATATTGCGCTGAACGACATAGAGCGCGCCGTCGACAACGCCGGTGATATAGACCGTGAGGCCCGGTTGCCCATCGTTATCCCCATCTACTACGCGGGGATCATCTGCGGAGTCGGGCATAGGATCATTCAGGTCGTCGGCCAAAATCGCCCCATGCACCTCGGGATGGAGGGGTACGTCGAGTTGCGGCGGGTCGACTGTTACGTCCAGGTGCCCCGGCTTCGAATAAGTGACAATAGAGTCGACGAAAGCACTGGGAATGACCATTTGAACGAATTCATTTTCGCTTGTCAGTGCAAGGTCGCAGGCATCTTGCTCGATAGTTAGCTGACCGGCCTTCGCCTGCGCTATCTCCCATCTTACGAGTGCGATGGAGAGGGTTTCCACATGTCCGATGAGCGGTGCGTCGGCAATGGTGGCGACAACCTGCAGTTGCGCCCACGAGCCGCTGATATTCAGGGCAGAGTGGAGGTCTTCCATGGCCATATCGGCGGAACGTACGACTTCGTTTCCGGCACCATCACGAGTGTCGGGGAAGGTATCTGCCGGAGACCCGGATTCCTCACCATCAGAGGCTCCACAGGCGAAGAGCAGGCCAAGCAAGATGAAGGGCAGCAACCGTCGATTCATTTCAAGCCTCATCCGCTCTCCGCTAAAAGGAACTCCTCAAAAACATAGAGATCCCGACGAGCCAGCCAGAGTGTTTGAATCCAGGAAATCCGGGATTGTTGGTTTGCAACCCCTGAGCCGCCGCAATCGTCTCTCCGGAGTCAATATCCACAGCGCTATCGGCAAACTCATCAAAGACCGGATTGTCCGCCCCTGTGTCTTTGCTGTGAGACCTGGGCAGGAGGTAGTGACCTTGCGCGTTGAGTCCTACGAGTAAATCTTGCGATCCCAACGAGAGGGGCATGTGCCAGCCCAGGGCGCCAGTCAATCGATGGTTGTCCACGTAGTTGTCCATCCCGTCCTGGTTCGGCACGGGGGTAGGCACAAATCCAACTTCAAGGCCAATGGCATGGTCGCCCAGACCAATGGTGGCCCCAAGGTTGCCCGAGAAGGTGTCGTTCCAGGCGTCTCGAGGTCGTTCGCCGTGCCGATTCCGGTACTGGGACCAGCGGGCATAGCGCGCCCAGGAAGCGAGGGAGATGGCGACACCATCCGTGCCGTGGTGCTCCCAACTGGCACCCAGGACGACGCGTAATGGTTCGTAGCCGTAGGTGAATGAGAAGGTCTGTGCCAGGGAGTCTTTGCCCTCGTCATATGGGTAGTTCCACATTTGCAGCTCGGACTGGCCATCCAGATCGGACTGGTAGGGCAGATGCACCGAGGCAGAGAGGAGCAACTCAGAAATGGGCTCTATTGCCAGAGAGAAGTGCGGAACGAAGGCGAGGTCGATGCCCAGTTCCGCGTTGATTTCAGCGGTCTCCTGATAGGTTACGTCGGCAACGTAGACCTCTGAGCGGACTGTCCCGCGGGTGGTCATGGTGACCCCTGCGCCGATGCCCAACCAGTGGAAGGGTTGTCCGGCCAGAGCGAGTGAGATGATGTTGACCCGGGTACGGTCTCCCAGCAGTTCAAAGTGGAGCGAGTTGGAGAAGAACTGCTCTCGTTGGTCTGGGAAGAATGAGCTTTGTGCCTGGAATTCAGCTACTGGCAAGGTGGCGTGGAGTCCCAAGGCGAGCCGTCCCGGGATGAAATGTTGCACCGCGCCGATGGAAAGATAGCCGCTTAGTTTGTCTGGGTCAAAGTCGCCTCGTTGTCTCCGAATATCGTTGGTGGCCATCGGCCTGTATGTCAACCGCTGCGTTGTGCCGTCCGCGAGTTTGAGTCGAGCGTCGTAGATGGCCGCGGAGATATCGACTCCTGCCGGTCGCGGTTGGTATCCGATATCCAGCGCCTGGCCAAGGCCAAACAAGGAAATGGAGAAGCCCGATTTGAGCCGCGGCAGTAGCGCGGGATTGAAGTAGGCCAGGCTCGTGTCAGAGACGGTGGCGCGGGCAGAAAATGGCAGAAGCGAGCCATGCGAGCCTGTGAGTTCGTAAAGGCCGGTTGCGCCGGCCGTGGCCGACGCCGAGAGTAGCGCCAGAAGAAGTATGGCAGATCGAAAACGCACCGTGGCTCCCTGGTAGCCGACGCTATAGTTCAGCCTCAATTTGCGACGTAACGGTAGATTGGCCTCCACCCTTCTTACGGTAGAGCAGTTGGCCGCCCTTGTCGATGAGGACATTCCAGTCATTGGGAGCACCGGAGATTCCAATGGAACCGAGGGCCGAAAGCGGGCCGTAGAGGACGGGCATGGTCAGCCCGTATTGGTCGCGAATGGCCTTGCAGTAGTTCGCATCTGGGGTTTGCCCGGAATTGGTTTCTGCGACGTAGAAGAAGGTCTCGAATCCCTGGTTCTTGTATTGCTGGTATCGCTGCTCCGCGACCGAACTGGCCACGCTTTTGCAGGTCGGTCACCACCCCGCGAAAGTGAAGAACCAGGAGACGTTGAAGGCACAGAGGTCGTGGAGATGGTGCTGACCGCCATCGCAGTCCGTCAAAGTAATGTCCGGCAGCGTGTCACCAATTCCGGTGCCGTACGGCCCCGCGGGCGGGCAATCCTGCCCCAGCGACTCGCACATGTCTCCAGCACCGCAGATTGTCCCGTTGGGGCAGGTGCCGCAGGAGACTCCACAGTTATCGGTGCCACATTCTTTGTTGCCGCATGTGTCGGAGCAGACGCATTGGCCGTTTTCGCAACTCTCGAAGTCGTCACAGGCCATGGGAGTCCCAGAACACTGGCCCCCGCTGCACTGATCAGAGAGAGTGCACGGGTCTGCATCGGAGCATGGTGCGCTGTTGTTTGAGAAGAGGCAACCGGAGGCCGGAATGCAGCTATCTGATGTGCAGACATTATCGTCGTTGCAGGTAACCGGTGTTCCAGTACATTCTCCGCCTGAGCATTGGTCATTGTCGGTGCAGGCATCGTTGTCGGTGCAAGCGGCAGTATTGTCGGTGAAGTTGCACCCGGTTGCCGGTTTGCAACTGTCGGTGGTGCAGATATTGTCGTCATTACAAATGACCGGTGTACCGGAGCAGACCCCGGCAGCGCAAACATCGCTATCGGTGCACTCGTCGAAGTCGTCACAGGCGGCCGTACTGTTCTCGTGCAGACATCCTTCCACGGGGTCGCAGGAATCTACGGTGCACGGTTTGCCGTCATTGCAATCGACGGGCGTCCCCACGCACTCACCAAGCGCACATGCATCGCCTTTGGTGCAAGCATCGTCATCAAAGCAAGCGCCCTCTGCATCGCCGTATGCGCACCCGCCGTCTGGCAGGCAGGAATCCACGGTACAAGGATTGCCATCTTCGCACTCGAGGCTACCGACCCCTGCGCACTCGCCGTCGGAGCAGGTATCGTCGACCGTGCAGTCACTGTTGTCGTTACATGGTTGCGTGTTGTTGATTTGCAGACATCCACTCTCCGGCTCACAGGTATCGTCGGTGCAGGGGTTGTCATCGTTGCAATCCACCGATTCGCCAGGGGCGCACTCCCCGTCGGCGCAGCTATCGCCGTCAGTGCAGGCATCGCCGTCGTCGCAGGGGGAAGTATTGGGGGCATTGAGGCACCCTGCAGCGGGGTCGCACGAGTCCGTTGTGCAGGCGTTTTCATCGTCGCACAACTCGCCTTGCGCCCCATTGGTACAACCAGCATCGACATCGCAGGAGTCCTGGGTGCAGTCAATACCGTCGTCACAAAGTGAGTCATCGTCACAAGGCTCACCACAGCCGTTGTCGGCGGCGCAGGCCGAGCATTCCGGGATGCAGGGCAGATCGGGCTCAGGGAGGTCGGGCACGATTTCGACAGGCTCCACTTCATCAGGCTCGACGGCGAAATCGTCCGGGTCGAGTGAGTCCTCCAGTTCAGTGGTATCAAGAAGGTCTGATGGGGGCTCAATCACGTCAGTCACGAGCAGCTCTTCGGGACTCAGGATGTCTCCGCGGTTGACCAGGTCGGGCTGCTCGGCCGTGGTGTCGTCCACCGTATCAGAGGTGGTACTGCAGGCAGTAGCTAAGATAGCCGTTGCCAGGATTAGTTGATAAGCTTTCATTACTCCCCCCACCAAAACAGTTCTTCGTCTCACCAAAGTAATCATGTTGCCCCCCTTTGAACAGGGGCCATCACTAGATGTGAGTCGAGATGGGATATGCGAGGTAGCGTGCGACGAACTGCATGAGGGCCGATTGCCGAGTTGGAAGTGGTGCGAGTGAGCTAGCCTGATTCGGAGACGGGGGCCAGCTCTCGCAGTCGCCTGGAGTAGTCATGCCAGGTCAGTTCGCCTGCGGCAAAGCGCTCCTCAAGGTCGGCAATCTCCGCCAGGCACCGGTTGCCCGGACTGACGGGTCCCGATTCTGGACGGGGAAATAGCTCTGCCTCTTTGCCTCGCAAATGTGCCCCCCGCAGCTTACGCCTCGCGACCTTCTCGACATCGCGTCTGGCGCGGGGAGGATCCTCTCGAGATTCAGGCATACGCGAGCGCTTCGGCCGACCTTTTCGGACTGCCTCTGCCTCGACGCCTCTCTTGTCGTTCTTGCTGGTCATATTGACCTCCTTGCCTAGCGTCAGGACTACACCTGATACTTGCTCCGCTGGTGCCGATTGTACCTTAATCATAGGATTAATAGAAGTGTACCCCCTTGATGGTTCCCGCTTCACGCCCTTGACCGGAAAGTCGTGGTCCGCTATAAGACAAGTGGGCCACGGAAGCAGGGTGGTGCGACCGTTGTCGGACTCCAACACAGGAGAGTGAATTGCTAGAGCAAAGGCTTCTATTTGAGGATGGCGCAATTACCGACGATTACAGACCAATACTTAAACAGATAATCGATGAGAATAGTGAACTCTGTCACGCCCTTAGCGCGGCCGAGGATCTCACCGCAGTAGAAGGTCTTTTCAAGGGTCTGGCGCTAGCGGTTTTTGAGGAAGGCGGGCCGCATGTACATGCCGTATATTCCAGGAAAGTTTCTGGTCCCGATTGCTTAAAGGAGCTGAGGTCGGAAGACCTGGCGGCCATTCGGGTGCTCGACTATGTGGACCATTCAGATGTTCATTTCAGAGACCCGAGCGCGGCAGAAGGGACTGTCATTTCCAACCCCATATCGCTGCTTTGGAAGGCTGTTTCAACGGAAGAAAGTGATGCCACTACCGCCTTCTTCCTGGACTGGCTCTATCTGCTGCGACAATTGCGTGGCGAATTGCCTCTGGAACCGGCTAAAGTCGCAAGCCTTGAAGGGTGGATGGGGAGACACGCCAGTGGGCTGAGCCGTACGGTAATCGCGGCTCGCAAGGAGAACCGCGAGCGCATCCTGAGCATCCTTCTCGACCGCATCGATGATGGTAAGATTGTGCGCGAGCCTTTCACCTTTGACGCTGGAATGACGCGGGAAGAGAAGCTTCACCGTATGCGCTACTGGTGGCAAGACCATAGCTTCCATCTCTCATTCGCCATCAGGGAGCCAGCGCTGTTGAACGAGATGCTCGACAACTCGCTCTCTCCAGAAACCCTTTCGGTCATGGAGCGGGCGCACCGCGCCGGGATCCCGATCTTCGTAAATCCCTATTATCTGTCGCTCCTGCTGGTGCGACCGTCGGGGCAGCTCCTGAACGCAGATCTGGCCATTCGACAGTATCTTCTCTACAGCGAAGATCTGCTCTCCTCCTTCGGCTCCATTTCCGCCTGGGAGAAGGAAGATGAAGTTGAGCCTGGCAAGGCCAATGCCGCGGGATGGCTGTTGCCGGCCAGACGGGCCGTACACCGGCGCTACCCCGAAGTGGCCATTCTGATTCCGGAGACCGTTGGTCGAGCCTGTGCCGGGCTCTGCGCCTCCTGCCAGCGTATGTATGATTTTCAAAGCGGCCACCTGAACTTCGATCTTGAACGCCTAGAGCCAGAAGAGACCTGGCCGCAACGCCTCACGCGATACCTCAAGTACTTTGAGAGTGACTCCCAGCTTCGGGATATCCTCATAACCGGGGGTGATGCGCTAATGAGTGGCGATACGTCCCTCCGTCGCATTTTGGCGGCCGTCTTGAAGATGGCGGTACTGAAGCGGGAGGCCAATGAAGCGCGACCTGACGGCGAGAAGTTTGCCGAGATGTTGCGAATCCGCCTTGGTACACGGCTTCCGGTCTACCTGCCGCAGCGAGTTACCGACTCCTTGACCGAGATACTGAGAGATTTCAGGGAGCGTGCAGCCAAAGTGGGATTCAAGCAGTTCGTTATCCAAACGCACTTCCAATCGCCCATGGAGATGACTCCTGAGGCCGCAGAGGCGGTGAGACGTCTGATTGCGAGCGGATGGACCGTTACCAACCAGCTAGTCTTTACCGCGGCAGCTTCTCGGCGGGGCCATACCGCTCAATTGCGAAAGGTCCTCAATGATGCCGGAGCGTTGACTTACTACACCTTTGCCGTCAAGGGTCATGGTGAGAACCGGGCCTGCTTCACTCCCAACGCCCGGGCGGTACAAGAGCAACATGAAGAGAAGTTCGCAGGCATAATTCCTGAGCGATGGCACGAGGAGTTGCGGTCGTTCACCTTCGACCCTGCCGGTTCCCACGGTACCATCGACGATATTCGAAAAGACGCGGACATCCCCTTTCTGGCCACCGACCGAAATGTTCTGAATCTGCCTGGCGTTGGCAAGAGTCTCACCTTTCGCACCGTAGGTCTCACAAGTGACGGGCGGCGAGTACTGATGTTCGACCATGACCACAATCGACGGCACAGTCCCATCATCGACAGCATGGGGATGGTCCCTATCGTCGAAAGCAAGTCCATTGCTGCCTATCTGGCTCAGCTTGACGGGATGGGCGAGAAGACTCGTGAGTATGAGACTGTCTGGGCGTACTCAATGGCCGAAACGGAGCCCCGGCTGCCGCTTTACGAGTACCCCCCCTACCCCTTCAATGCCACGAGTCGGATGACCAATTTGGACGTGGAAGGCGCAATGGAGGAGTAGCTTGTTTCTGCCCATCGGTGATACTCCCAATCCACCCCGGTTCACGGCCTTCGTCAATTTCGCCCTGATCGGTCTCAATGTGGCCATCTATCTTTTCATTTCCATGCCACTCTCTGGTCAGCCCATTGACCTGAACGACCCGGCCGTTCTTGAATATATGAAGATGCTCGCCGAAAATGGTCTTTCAGTTGACTATATTCGGGAGGCGTTGTCACAACTCTCAGCCTACGACCTCTTCGTCTATCAGCACGGGTTCAAGCCGGGCAAGCCAGAGGTTGCAGACCTCTTCTTCTCCATGTTCCTCCATGGCGGTTTCCTGCATCTCGCCGGAAACATGCTCTTCCTCTGGATATACGGCGACAATGTGGAGCATCGGCTTGGGCGGTTCGGTTACCTGATCGTCTACTTGCTTACCGGGGTAGTTGCCACCGTCTCTTTTGGCGTCGTCGCCGGCAATTCCACCGTTCCTCTGGTCGGTGCTTCAGGGGCCATCTCGGGTGTCCTGGGGCTTTACTTCCTGCTCTTCAAACACAACCGGGTGAAAGTATTCGTCTTCTTCTTTCCCTTCATCATGGATGTCTTTCTGATTCCGGCTAGACTGGTGCTGGGGTTCTATCTTGTGATTGATAACTTACTGCCCGTTCTGGCCGGGTCACAAGGGGGCGTTGCATATGGCGCTCACATCGGCGGATTCATTGGTGGTCTTGGGGTGGCCTGGTTGGGCGAGAAGATGAACTGGGCGTGGCCCTGGACCGACCGTCGAAGGCCCGGCGCGAGTCATATACATGTGGTTGATGGAGAGGGCAGTGAAGGGTACGTCCCCGATAAACCTCTGCCTCGGCTGCGCCACTTCATTGAGGTTGGTGATATTCCCAACGCGCTTAACTCCCTCGACCGGCTCTACATGCATGACGTCGAGAAGCTCGCCCCCCAGGAAGTGGCACAACTGAGCGGTTGGCTGCAGCGCGGCGGGCGCGCCGTGGCTGCTACAAGACTTGTGCGCCAGGCGCTCAATCGTTCCGGGGACCATCCGGAGGTTGCACTTCTCTATCTCGCCCTCGGTCGACTGCGTCTGCAGCAGGGGCAACCCACCGCTGCCTACCAACATCTCCTCGCCGTGTTCGATGCCAACCCTACCCATGAAGTCGAATTGGAAACCAAGAAGCTACTGCAAGAGATTCAGGTCTACCGCGCCAGGAAATAATGCCGGAATATTTCGGAGCTACTTGAACTTGACGGGGAGCACAAACTGAGCTTTGCCCCCCTCGGGAGCCGGGAAACTCCACTGACGTATCTTTCCTGAAACACAACTGGCCAGAGGCTTCACGCCGGTGCCGTTGGTTACCACCTTGGCGCTGCCACGGCCCGTTGTTTCCACCGAAACCCGTAACACGAGCTTGCCCTTTATGACCTTGGATTTGCCCACAATCTTGGCACACTTCTCGAAGTCTTTCTTGCGGCTCTTGACGTAGGATTTCACGGCTTTCTTGTCCACCTTGCCACCTGCGAAACCGCTCAACGACCCGATGGAGACCTTTCCAGATGAGGTGGTGGGTTTCTTCTCGGCGGCCTTCTTGTCTGCTTCCGCCTGCTTCGCAGCCGCTGCTTTCTTGGCTGCTTCAGCCTTCTTCTTATCGGCTGCGGCCTTCTTCTTCTTTTCCGCCTCTGCCGCCTTCAAGGCATCTGCCAGTTTCTTCTTCTGGGCTAGCTTGGCATCCTCATCTGTCTTCTTGTCGGCCGCGGCTTTCTTCTTGTCCGCTTCTGCTTTCTTTGCAGCCTCGGCTTTCTTCTTGTCCGCTGCCGCTTTCTTGTCGGCTTCTGCCTTCTTTGCAGCCTCGGCCTTCTTGTCCGCTGCCGCTTTCTTGTCCGCT
>CAZFVN010000152.1:0-12683 GCA_964522395.1 uncultured Myxococcales bacterium | reverse complement strand
TGTCCGGCGTCAGGCGACCTGATTCAGATGGCCAACGTACGACAACGACAACTAGTGAGGCTAGAGGGAGTCTGGCTGATTGCTTTCTGGAGGGCAACGGGGAAGGTCTACTCTCCGTGTTGCCCGATCATATATTCTTGGAACTTTGGCAGATCATCTGGCCACGAATAGAGTTCGAGCCACACTGTCATCTTGCCATTCTCGTCGATTGCGAAGAAATCATGGTTGAGTGCCAGAAAGGCCATCCATAGATTGATTTCGACGGTATCGAGGAGGTAGGGCATGCTGTTACCGTCGACAACTCCCTCAGTGGATTCCGGGGATTTCTCATACGCGGCAGCCCGCTGCACCGCAAAAGTCGGTTGCGCATCCCACCAGGTGGGGTGCAACTGATACTCTTCCCAAAGGCTGTCCGCAACGGTGCCACACTCGGGGCACCGGCTATCGAAGAAGATCAGGTTGTAGGGTTTGCCATCGAGGTCCGCATTGTCAATCATCTGCCCGAAGGTGGCAGACGAGGGGTTGAGGTCTTCAAGTGCGAAGTGAGGCACCTCCATGCCGATGGGATGGGCTTCCGGTTCCACCCATTGATCTGCTACGACCTCTTCCACCGGGGCGGTGTCTTCAATCTGCCCCGCAGTATCGACAACTTCCACCACGTCAACTTGAGCTACAGTATCGACCTCGGTCTCGTTGCCGTCAGGCGATCCGGAGTCGCAGGCGGCAGTAAGTAGCAGGGCCATAGAAATGAGAATCCAGCGCATGGAAACCTCCTCTAGCGTGGCCTATTCGAAGTACCAGCTACCCGCTTCGAGAACCTCCGGGTCAATAATGACTTCGGTTTCGGTGAGGGTCACTTCGAGATACCCGGGCCAACATCCACCACCCTTGTTCGTGGTTCCGATTCCGGTTATTGGAAACTTGTTGCCACAATTGTTGCAGACCATCAAGTCGCCCTGCTGGGAGTATCCCAGCTTGGCACCGTAGCAAACGTCGCAGGCATCGAAAGCCAAATGCACGCCACCCTGTGCGTCGAGCACGCCAAAGTAGCTGACGGTGGCCTTGTCCCCCTCGTACTCAAAGAACTTCGCCGTCGTCGAGAGTTCGGTGTAGGGGATAATTATGTCATTGGAGATTGGCTGAACGTCCTCTGGCAATTGAATCTCTTCAACGATCTGCACATCAGGAGTCGGCTCCGCGGTGTCCACTGCCGCCGCCACATCCTCCTCCGGTTGCGAGACGTCCTCTGCTGGTGGATCTGCGACGTCCACCGAGGCAGCTACGTCCTCAGTTGCACATACTCCGTTGGCGCAAGCATCCTTCTCGCCGTCCTTGTCCCCGTCCCCCGAATCACAACCCACACCCAGCGAAAGCACCAGCAAAGCAAAGAGAGAAATGGAACAACTACGGACTCTTCTCATAGAATACCTCACGTAAGGGTTTGATAGCGTATTTGGTCTAGTCAAGCTCATTGCGTGACCTCTAGCAGCAAGTCGTAGGGCATCTCCCACCCTCGCTCTACGGCGAGCTCCACGGGGAATGGGCGGTAGAGTAGCTTGGCCGTCACCTCGGGTAGATCGCAAGTCGCTTCAAAATGATGGGTGGTAGTGAAGTTCTTGCCAGGCATCAGGCGGTTGTCGCTGACCACATCCACGGCCAGGTAGTGGGGTACCATGCGTTGGCCCCCCGGTCCTACGATGACCCGCGCGAAAGCAAAGCCGGGAGCCCCGGCGAGTTCGTCCCATGTGTCGTCGCTTGCCCCTGCGGTAAGATAGGCGACGTCCCCGTCGGGGAATTCTCCGTCGAAGGAGACCTCTTCACCTTCAACCTTGTTGACCTTGAGTGAAGCGACAATCTCTTCGACCGGCATGCCCTTTGCGGCGGCATCGAAGGTCCCATCGCCAAAGGGTCCAACTCCTGGGTAGTCGTGATACTCCCCGGTCAATCGGACGATGCGCAGGGTCTGGCCCACTGCGGCATTTGGCCACTTCGTCCAGTCCTCGCTCTGCTCCTTCCTGGCCGTGAATCCACCGAGGTCAGGAATGGCCGTACCCCCGCTGGCAACGAGCAATTGGTCGTCACATCGCGCCTCGACGAGGAGGAGCAGGGAGCGGAGCGCTTCGCCTGTGGGGATGGCGTGTGCTGCGCCAGCATTGGAGGTTGTTGCGGTGACCGTCAATTGGCCGTCAACTACCGTGGTATCGAGTTCGACCGAGGCGGCCATCTTTCCTAGCGGCCGTCCTTCGCTGCGTGGTCCGAGCCAGATGTGACGGCGCACCGCCGGCTTCTCGCGGGGCCACCCGCCGGCTACCCCAACAGTCGTCGGAAAGAGTTGCAAGTCTGCGGTATTGTCGACGTCGGGGTCGCCCGGCATATGGCATCCCTGGCAAGTGGTGGTCATGCCAGTTGCCTGCCACTCGGTAAAGGTAGAGAGAAGTGGTAGTTTGCCACTTGGCCAGCGGGCCACATCGAGCTCTTCGCCAGGGACTATAACCTCCCTATCGAGCTCGTGGCAGCCGAAGCAGAACCGAGATTCCTGATAGACCAATCGTTGAACAATGCCCATAAAGGGGTTTGGAATGTCGTCATGGGGGCCAAAGAGAAGCGGTCGCCAATCACCAAAGGAGGGGGTCTCCGCCGGGTCACTCGGACGCAGAATCTTCAGTCGTCCGCCATTTCCTGGCGCACCTTCGTCGTCAATACCTTCCACATGGTGGCAGACATCGCAATGGATGCCTCGCTCATAGGCATAGCCTCTGGCCTCAAGGAGGTCGCGGCCCCCCAGTTTTCCGTCAATTCCCGGGGCGTGACAATCTGCGCACCCACCAAACTCAGTGGCCTTGTCATCGCACGTATCTTCGGTCCCGCAGTCATTCAGCGTTTGTAGAACGCCTTCCCCGATGTAGCAGCGCTCACCCGGCTCCTGAGTGCCGGGAATCAGTCCCATGCGCCACTCTCCCCCCGCGGCTTCGCAGTCAGCCTCGCTCTGGCGCGCGGCGCTGGTGCCGGCGTAAAGATCCTGTAGCACTGGATTCGATGCCGCCCAGGGATGGCTTGCGGCAAAGAAATCTTCGGCGATGGTGACGTGGCAGTGCCCGCACTGTGCACTGGTTGGGCTGTGACCAGGTTCACCTGGATTCTGGAAGAGATAGGCCTCGTTATCCTGGGGGTTGAAGCGGTCGAGATCGATGGTAGCGTCAGTCAGTCCCTCCCAAACCATGACGGCCTCAATTCGAGCCTCTGGGTGGCTGGCGAGGATGGCCATATCCCCCGGCACATCAACGTCGATGGGGATGACGGCCGCACCCTCCTCGTCGGTGGTCCAGCGATCCGCTCGCCCACCTTGAGAGACGACGATTCCAGCCGTCGGCTTCCCGTCCAGAGTAACCACCACCCGCACCTGCTTGTCCCATGGTTCAACGGTTTCGGGAAGCACCTCGGTTGTGGCAGCACTATCGTCGCTGGCAGCGTCTGCGGCGGCTACATCTGTTGTGTCGCTCGGATTTGTCGAACATCCGATGATCATCGCGGCGAACATCGTTCCAATGAAATATTTCATGGGACCAGGATTTCCTCCGCCATGGTTTTGAGCATATCCGAGTGGTGACCAACGGAGACGTGCCTGATTTGCATATCTTCTGTTGTTACAAGCATCACCAGCGGGAGGCCTTCGGTATCGAAGAATGGTTCGAGTTGCCAGCCGATGTCCGCCACCAGTGGCCACGTGGAAGAGAGGGTATTCTGGTAGCTGATGAAGAGGCCTTCGTGGGACTTCTCGAGGCCGGGGTCTTCAAAGAGCGGCCGGTCGAAGGCATCGACATAGAGGGTGTAGATGACCTCGAATCCCAGGTCTTTGTATTCGTTGTAGAAAGGGACGAACTCGTCCCGCGCTTCCGCGCTGCAAGCACTTCACCAGGCCGCCGTGGAGATGAGCATCAGCAGTTTGATCTCGGGGTGCTGATACCACTCATGGAGGTAGATGGTCTCCTTGTTCGAGGGGTCAAAGAAGCCGAAGTCATCGATAGTTGCTTCCGCCACGGTGCCGTATGGCTCCGGGGGATAGGCGGCTATAACCTCCTCGTTCCCGACATCTTCTGGGGCGGAGACTTCCAGCAGGTCCGTGGCGGTCACATCGGGCACCGGATCATTGCCGTTATCACTGCCACCATCACAGGCCACCAGTGTCAGGAGCATCACGGCAAACGAGCAGAGCAGGACATCACGCAGGGCAGTCACAATATGGTCTCGATTTTTCATGGGCAGCATTAAAACCAAGTTTCCCCACGAATGCAATCGATTAACGCGCATACGTCACGTACGTGGGCAGAAGTCGCCCGTGCGCATAACGCGTCCTTGAATGGAATTCGGACCGGCATCTGGAAGGCGAGACGGCTTGCGTCCTCCGGCGAAGGAGGAGGAGCCACGGTCCCCAGTAAGGCGTGCTAGGGTCCTGCGAGGAGGTCAGCGTGAAGAGCGGCCATGGCGATGGGCGCTACTTTGGAATCGGTGACCATAGTAAGGTTGAGCCTGGAGGCCCCCTGCGAGATAACGTGGACGGGGACGTGGTTCGTCGCACAGGTGGCGAAGATGCGGGCCAGAAGTGAGGGATCGGTGCGGAGACCTTCGCCAACGATGCAGATAATGGAGCGGTTGGGCGAGACCTCAACCCGGGCGAATTCAGACGCCTCCGCAACGGCCTTGTCCAGCAAAGTAGTCGAGCAGTCAAAGGTCATGGAGACGCTCACTTCGCTGGTCGCGACCACGTCCACCGAGAGATTGTGGCGCGCGAAAATGTCCAATAGTCGGGCGAGGAATCCGGGGGCATCCAGCATGCGGGAAGAGTGAACGTGGAACGTATGTACGTTGCGGCGCAATGCAAGTGCGCGAATTGTCGCCTCCGCCGCTGAATCGTCGATCACGGTTCCTAGGCCCTCAACTCCATCAGACCGCTCCGGGTCCACGTCAAATGCCCCAAGAATGCGCACGGGAATGCCCGCTTTGCGGGCCGGCTCGATAGTGCGTGGGTGGAGCACCTTGGCCCCGAAATAGGCCAATTCCACCGCTTCATCGAAGTGGAGCGTAGGAATCAATTTCGCCGCGGGAACAACCGACGGATCGGCGTCGAGGAAACCTGGAACGTCGGTCCAGATTTGAATCTCTTCGACCTTTAATGCGGCTCCAAAGAGGGCCGCTGAGAAGTCGGAACCACCTCGTCCCAAAGTAGTTATGGAGCCATCCTCTGCTTGTCCGACGAACCCTGTGACGACGGGCGTAATGCCTTGCGGCAGAGGGGCCATCGCAACGGCTATCTGGTCACTCAGGTTGGCAACTGGTTCCGCCTCTCCAAACTGCGAATCGGTGTTCATGCCCAGTTCCCAGGCATCGAAGGCCGCGGCACTGTGACCCCGTGTATTGAGCGCGCCGGCGAGCAGGCGGGCGCTAATCCTCTCCCCCATTGAGAGCAGGCGATCTCTGACCCGTGTTGAGAATTCCCGAAGCATGGCGATACCCTGCAACATCTCGCTCAATTCCGACTCAAGTTCGAGAATCGGTTCACGGGGGATGGAGAAGGCCTCGCAGACGAACTTGTGGCGCGCTTCGATGCGGTTAAGCGTGGTGACGAAGTTGCGGCGATTGACCGCAGCCGAGGCTGCGTAGAGGAGAAGGTCCGTAACTCCACCCATTGCTGATACCACGACGAGGGCCGGACCCTTGGCCGCCTCAATATGTTTGCAGGTGCGAGTGATTGCCGATTCGTCGCCGACGCTCGTACCCCCGAACTTCATGACTATTCTTGGGCGCATTTCTACTCCCCGTCCCGCTGCAACCACTCGGGAATCCGGTCGAGGCGCAGGATATCTGCCGAGGATTCTCCAGCCGCGAGCAAATCCACCCTGCCGGGAGCTGCGAGGACCATTGCGGGCTTGGCTACGCGGTTGTAGTGGCTGGCCATTGAGTAGGTGTAGGCACCGGTGCTGAACATCGCCAGGATGTCCCCGGGAGCCAGGTCAGGGAGATTTGCGTCCCGCGCTAACATGTCTCCCGATTCGCAGCAGCGTCCGGAGACGGCCCAGAGGCTCGCACTGCTATCATTGAGCCGATTGGCCACGAGCACCTCGTGACGCGCTTCGTAGAGAGCAAACCGGGGGTTGTCCGTCATGCCTCCATCTACCGCTGCGTAGTTGCGGACCCCAGGAATCTCCTTCGTGCTTTGGACCGTGTAGAGAGTTACACCTGCTCTCCCGACAATGGAGCGGCCTGGCTCGTCGCACAGTAGCGGGGGGTCGATGCCGACTTCTTCAGCCGCCGCGAGGACTGCGTTGCGGAGGACCTCCAAGTGCTCCGCTACCGGAGGCGGATAGTCTTCGGGCGTATATCGAATACCGAGTCCGCCGCCCAGATTCAGTTCATCTAGAGGAGCCCCGAACTCGCGCTTCAGTTCGGCGTAAAACGCCATCATCACCCGCGCCGCCACGGCGAATGGCTGGGTGGCAAAAATCTGCGACCCGATGTGGCAATGGAGGCCGACAAGTTCCAGGGAACCACTCTCCATCACTTGCAGAGCGGCCTCTTTGGCGGCCCCTCCTTCGAGGTCAAACCCGAACTTGGAATCTACCTGCCCTGTCTGTACATACCGATGGGTCGACGGTTTGATGCCCGGGGCCACCCGCAACATTACTTTGGGAATAACCTTGAGTGAACGGGCGAGCGCTGCAAGTCGGACGATTTCTTCGGCATTGTCAATGACGATGCGACCCACTCCAGCACGCAGCGCCACGGTCAGGTCATCCACGGTCTTGGCATTTCCGTGCATGAGAATTCGAGCTGGCGGGAAGCCGGCGGCCAGGGCAGTCTGCAGTTCACCCTGGCTGACCACGTCGATGCCCAGCCCCTCGTCGTCAATAATTCGACATATACCTGTGGTGAGCAGAGCTTTGGACGCGTAGTAGACGCGAGAGCGAGGATACTTCTGCATCTCCTGCATGTAGGCTCGGCAATTGAACCGAATCACATCTTCAAGTATGACAACAAGGGGGCTGCCGTATTGGGCCATCAGGCCCCGCACGTCATGCCCTGCCAGCAGCATGATGCCGTCATCGGTTTGCGTATAATTCTTCTCCAAATGCATTACGCACCTCCAAATCAGAGCGCTAAGAATAGTCGCCGGACCGCTCCAATTCAATCGGAAAGCCCGATATCCCGCACGGTTGGGGCGATTACGTTGACCTAACAGGGGACAACCGGGTAGGGTGGTGGGCCGACTGATAGAGACTGCAACTGGAGGCCAGGTGAGTCATTTGGGTAATGAAGAGGGGAAAACGAGTTGGCGCTTCTCCCGGGTTTTCTGGGTGGCCAATGGAGTAGAGTTGTTGGAGCGTGCGGCGTGGTACGGTGTCTTTGTCGCCATCACGCTCTATTTATCGCGGATTCTCGGCTTCTCCGACATGGAGGCCGCGGCCGTTTCGGGGGTCTTTTCCGCGGGGCTCTATCTGCTCCCTACCTTCAGCGGCGCATACGCTGACCGGATAGGGTTTCGCAATGCCTTGCTCCTCGCTTTCGGGCTGCTGACCGTGGGATACGGCAGCATGTGGCTTCTGCCAACGCTCTTCGAGGGGGCCGGGCTAGTCACCTACGGACGAGACGTGGTCTTCCACGGTCTAGATTTGAGCTGGCACAAGTGGCTCTTCATCCCGGTCATGATCGTGGTCATGATCGGGGGATCGTTTATCAAGTCGGTAATCACTGGCACGGTGGCTCAGGAGACCACGGAGATCAATCGGGCTCGGGGCTATTCCATCTTCTACGCCATGGTGAATATCGGATCCTTTTCCGGAAAGACCGTGGTCAAACCTCTGCGAGAGTATTTGGGCAACGAGGGATTGATTGTGCTCAATCTCTTTGCCGCCGGGTTGACGCTCGTCGCTTTCCTGGGGATTCTCTTCTTTTTCCAAAACAGCAATCGGCGTCATCAGGTCAGAACCATGGCCGAGATTGGTGCGTCCCTTGTGGCAGTCTGCACCCGCCTGCGACTGGTTTTCCTGACGATCATCATTACAGGCTTCTGGATGGTTCAGGCCCAGCTCTATGCAACGATGCCCAAGTATGTTCTGCGCATGGCGGGGGAAGGAGCCAGCCCTTCGTGGTATGCTAACGTCAATCCCGCCGCGGTTGTTCTTACTGTGGCTCTAGTAACACAGCTATTGCGTCACCGGACGGCCCTCTTTTCGATGACCGTTGGCATGTTCATCATGCCCGTCTCCGCGTTCTGCATGGCCGTAGGAAACATGGTTTCCGGGGAGAGCATCATGACCATGCATCCCATCGCCTTCACCATGGTCGTCGGCATCGCCTTTCAGGGGTTGGCCGAGAGTTTCATATCCCCTCGATTTCTGGAGTATTTCTCGCTCCAAGCACCAAAGGGTGAGGAGGGGCTCTACCTCGGTTTCAGTCACCTCCATTCCTTCATTTCGAGTATCGTAGGCTTTGGCTTGTCGGGGGTCTTGTTGAGCACCTATTGTCCCGACCCACGCACATTGTCTGCCGCGGTTCAGCAGCAACGGCTCGACGCTCTGGCTGGGATCGGGACGATGCCTGCGGAATACGCGCATGCACATTACATCTGGTTCGTATTCGTCGGCATTGCTGTGGTTTCGGCTTTCGGGCTAATCATCTTTGGAGCAGTGGTGAACCGGTTGGACCGGAGATGAATAGCTGATCCAGAAGCTGCATCTTAGAGGCCGAAGGGCACTCCGCAGACCTCTGCAGCCTGGGGACATATTTCCAGTGCGCAGAAGAGCAGGTCACCGTACATCTGAGCATCCTGCTGTGCTGCCTGTAGGTCCTGCCCGCACTGGTCGAGGGCCATTGAGAGGTTGTCGAGTTCGGTAGTCGCTGCCTCCAGGTCCTGCCCGCAAATGTCCAACCCAGCCTGAAGCTGGTCCTTCTCATCGTTGCAATCAGAGAGCGCTAGGAGCGCATCCACAAGATCTGCCTCAAGCTGCGAGATTGTGTTGTTAGCGGCATCAAGCTCTCCCTGGACCGCCGCCAGGTCAGCCTCGCAAGTCCCCTGCTGGCAATTATCGAGGTCATCGAGGCAGTCGGTCAGCTCAACTCCCACTTCGACGCAGATCTCGCCTTTGCAATCGGGGTCAACAAAAGCGCTCGCCTGGGCTGAGGCGTTGGCCGCCGCCTCAGCAAGTGCTGACGCGCTGGCGGCAGCGTTGGAGGCTGAATCGTACATGGTGTTCGTGCTCGTCGCCCAATTAGCTGAGCTATTCCAGGCAGTTTGGGTGGCAGTGTTCCATGAGTTGGACCACTGGAAGGATGACTGGGCGTTCCATTGTGCTTCATAGGTTGCGCTCCAGAACGCTGTTGCCTCGACGTATGCCTCGGCGTAGATGCTGGCCTCGGTTACCACCTCTGCTACGACCTCCGCCGTGGCCGAAGCGAGGGCAAAGGTGTCGGCTATAGCGTCGGCAAGAGCATCTGCAGCGGCGCTTGCTTCCGCGCTGGCAAACCCACCGGACGCACCGGCCTCGGCAAGTGCGTCAGCGGCCGCAATTGCGTCGGCGTAGGCGTCGGCGAAGGCCAGGGCTGAGGCCTCCGCTTCGGCATCGGCCGCTGCCTCAGAAATGGCCGTGGCAAAGGCATCGGCCGAGGCTGATACGGAGGCACATTCGGATGTTGCCGATGCTGCTGCGGACGCGGCAGCTTCATCCGCCGCGGTGCTGGCACTTTCGGTTGCTGCGGCGGCCTCGGCCCAGGCTTCCGCAGAGGCTTCTGCCGCCGCCTCTGCGCTGGCGTTAGCCTCGGCAGCCGCTGTTGACGCGGCTTCAGCTTCGGCAAAGGCAGATGCCGAAGCTTCGGCGGCCGCTGAAGCCCAAGCGCTGACTTCAGCCCCCGTTACTTCGAAAGCATCGGCGAAGATATCAACCTGGGAGACGGCGAAGGCTGAGGCTTCCTGCCATTGATTGGCCATGTCAGCAGCGAAATCCGCGGCTGAATCATCGGCATATTCAAAAGCGGCCGCTCGGTCGACCGATATCAGGTAGTCCTCCACTTCTCCATCGTCGAAGGCTCCGCAACCGTCCCAATCGCCCTCAAAGGAGACCACCATGCTGTCGGTGAAGGTAAGTCTTATCCAGGCCTGAAACGGCGTTGCTGGGCTGGCGATTTCGTCGATTGTCAAGAGAACACTCTCGCCTGCTTCCAGGGTTACCGCCTCGTTCTGTAGCACCCACTCCTCCATGTTGGAGCCGGTATCGGACCACTCACCGTCCTGGTCCAGGTCGGCAAGGACGTTGAGGTAGCCGGTAGCGGAAGCAGCCCCTCCATTGGTAAGAACTACCCGGAGAGCTAGAACCCCAGACTCCAGGGACCAGAACGCCACTAGTCCGTCGTCGAAGAGGTCGTCATCAATTTCATTGGCGGTGCCGTCTTCGTCGTCGCGATCTCGAATGCCTGCTTCCGCGCTTGCGCCATCACCAAGGAGCAGCTCAGAGGTGGTAGCGTGGGCACCATGACCATCACTCTCGACGCGACAATTCCCCGTGGCGAAGAGGGAGGGGAAAGAACCCATGGAGGCAGCCCCGACCGCTCGGTAGAAGGTAGGTTGCTCGTCAGGGGCATCGCCATATTCACCGGTGGGCGAGGCCGAGCCATCGACTGTTGTGTCGTCAGAACCGTCTGGCCCAGCCTGCGCATCCTCCTCAAGTGGTCCAAGGTCGGCAGTGCCTGAGACGTCCTGGTGGGCGGTTAAGTCGCCGCACACCTTGTCCCCGGAAGAGAAGTCACAGCTCGTCGTGACGAGGACGCAGCCTAGCAAGGCAGCGAGCATCAAGGGTCTTATGTTAGCGTGCATAGCTTTCACAGGTTCCTCCAATATTCGACCGGACGGTGAAGTCCGCCGCGCTTTGTGTGCCAACGAGTTCCGCCAAAGCATAAAAACCATGTAATTGGTATTCAAGGTCGCCTCCCAAAATATGGCTTCCCTGCATTTGCGCGCGTGGTACACTGATGCGGCGTAGCGACTGATGAGGGAGTGTGAGCCATGAATAAGTCCCGGTTGATGGTCTGTGCTGTTTTGGCGATTGCATTGCTTGGTGAGGCTTTTGCCGGTTGTGATGGTGGTGACAGTAAGGAGCAGGATGTTGCGGATGTTGCGAGTGGTGATCAAGTGGTTTGTACCCCTGACTGCGCCGGCAAGGAGTGCGGCGCCGATGGCTGTGGTGGCTATTGCGGGTCCTGCGAAGCTGAGTATGGGTGCAATGGAGCTGGGCAGTGTGAGGCCGTAGAGGTTTGCGAACTAGCCCACGCTATCGCCTGTGGCGGCAAGGTCGACGGCAATACTGAGCCCTTTGAAAACGGCTTGAGCTCATATTCGTGTAAGGGGTATCTGGGGGTTGGGCCAGAGGTCGGATACGTCTTCACTGCGGCTGAAGACGACCACATCGTAGTGGAACTCTATGCACCCTTTTCGGACCTCGACCTGCTGGTGACGCAGGCCTCGTGTGATCCAGATACTTGTCTTGCCTATGGTGACGAGAAGACTGAATTGGACGTCAAGGCGGGGATGAAGTACTTCATCATGGTTGATGGGCACGCTGACAACGCCGGCCCCTTCACCCTCGATGTCACCTGCCATTCAACCTGTAAGCCGAACTGTTCCGGGAAGGAATGTGGGAGTGATGGTTGTGGGGGCATGTGCGGTAGCTGCCCTGGGGCAGCGCCTTACTGTGCGCAAGGCAAGTGCGCCATGCAGTGCACTGCGGATTGCGTGGGGAAGAATTGCGGGGACGACGGTTGCGGGGGAAGCTGTGGCGATTGTCCGCTGGGCTGGCTTTGTGAGGATGCAACGTGTGAGCCGCAGGAAGACCCGCCGGATGGATGCAGCGGGCTGGTTGGACCAGGGTGCCAGGATTGTCTTTGCGAAGCTTGCGTTTGCAGCATCCTCCCGGAGTGTTGCGCCATCGAGTGGAATGAGAAGTGCGCCAATATGTGTGGCAGCGGCGACTGCGACGGTTGTCCAGGGGAGGGTGCCTTCGGCTGGGCTTGTGAAAGTAATGGAGATTGTCTCTCGGACCTTTGCATCGAGGGGCTGATGGGCAGCAAGGTCTGCACTTCTTTCTGCGTTGAGGAGTGCCCCAATGAGTGGTCCTGCGTTTTCAATCCGGAGGTCTACCATACGAAGTTCTGCTCGACTGAGTGCTACCCCGATTGTACCGGTATTGAGTGCGGCAGTGACGGTTGTGGCGGCAGTTGTGGTACTTGCCAGGATGAGCACGTCTGTGTCGACGGTGTATGCGACATTGGCAGTGTCGTCACGGGAGCTTGTGTCAACGAAGCAGATATGCCGATTATTATGGAAAGCGGCGAGGGCATTTACGAAGAGGCGATGTTCTGCGGCTTGACCTGCGAAAGCGAAGTCGAGTGCGCGTCGTCCTGCATGGTCGAGGGGACGGGACTGAGTTGGGAATGTGGGGGATGTTTTGGCACCCTGGGGGCGTGCACCGCCATGTACTGCTTTAATCAGTGCATTGAGGGGTTCCAGAATGAACCGTGTGCCAAATGTTCCGATGATAATGGATGTACCGCAATATTTGGAGACTGCACGGGGTTCAACTAGGGCCTGGCGATCTGATCACGGCTGTACCCCGGTCCGTTCTTGAAGGGAGGTATGGCGT
>CAZFVN010000151.1:0-12725 GCA_964522395.1 uncultured Myxococcales bacterium | reverse complement strand
TCTCGATAATCGGCCTCTGTGCCGCCAAGACCGTGGTGCATGCCTCTGCCTTCGCTCAAACGGAAAACGAGAAGCCCATGGCGGCGCTAACGGTAGCCGGTGCTGATGGCGTGAAGCTCTCAGGACTGGGAGTGCTATCAGTGGGCCCGGCCATGGACATAGGAGGCGCTTCGGTGGTGCAGATTCAGGATGTGGAAGTGGTTGGTAGCGCAGGCTACGGAGTAAGAAGCGTCGGCTCGCATGCGGAACTGACGCGAGTCTGGATACATGACACAAAGACTTCTCCGGCGGGCGTAGTTGGGAATGGAGTTCTGGCCACTGGAGGCGCCACCGTTGCGGTTGCCGAGAGTCTCTTGGAGTTTGCTCAGGAAGGGGCCATCGAAGCGAGTGGCCAGGGTACCTCGGTTAACCTGCAAACCGTCACAATTCGCGATACTCAACTCATGGCTCAAGGTGCCCGCGGCAACGGACTTAGAGTTCTTCAAGCGGCCACTCTGATAGCACATGAATGCTTGCTGGAGCGCAATCACAGCGCCGCCATCCTGGTGAAGAATGGCGGAAACATGAACATGACGAACTCGGTAGTGAGAACCACCGAAACTAACGCCGACAATTACTACGGCTCGGCGCTCGACGTTCAATACGCGTCGACGGCTCGTCTCACACGGTGTATACTGACCGAGAATAGGGCTTCGGCCATCGCCGCCTTCGACGACGGTTCACTCATAAGCCTTGAGGCAAGTGCTCTTCTAGATACCCAGCCGCTCCCCTCGAAGCAGTATGGCCGAGGAATTCAAGCATCCAACGGGTGCGAGGTGGACCTGAAGGGCGTGCTGGTCCAGAATTGCAGAGACATCGGACTTGGCTTCTATCACGAAGGGACGAAGGGGACCGGTATTGGAGTGATTGTCTCTGGCACAGCTCCTCCCTCTGAGTCTGCCGCTGCATACGCCATCAAGGTCGAGTCGAGAGCTTCCGTAAACCTGCAATACTCACTGATCGAGGACAACGAAGTGCTTGGAGTTGTCGTGCAAGGAAAGGCGAGCAGGTTCACGCTTAAGAATGGCTCCATCAGGCAATCAGTACCGACTTTGTCCTTTCCCAGAGCCGCCGGCCTTGAGGTAACGACTGGCGGCACCGCCAACTTCTTCCGGTCAACGCTCGAGGGGGTATTGGGCCAGGGGATTGCAACAGTGGACGAGGGAAGCAAGGTGACTGTTCAGGAGAGCATTGTACGAGATATTCGTGTGAATGAAGGGGAAGGCGGAAACGGAATCATCATTGGATTTGAGGCACACGCCAGCATTGAAGAAACGTTGCTATCTGACTGTCAGATGAGAGCAATCGCAGTTGTGGAGGAGGGGTCAAGAGGAGACGTCCACAGGTGCTTTGTCGAAGCGAATGGAGTTGGGACCGCGGATAGAACCGGGGGAGCGGTCATGGCCCTGTTAGGGGCAGAATTGAATTTGGTGGCTACCGCATTGGTCGCCAATTCAAGCGCTGGGATAGTAGCATTCGATCCTGGCACAAGATTGACGTTGAACTCGGTACTGGTGCGCGACACTCTCCCGAACGATTCGGGGGATTGGGGGTCAGGGCTCGAGGTCCAGAAGGGGGCGAATGCAGACATCATCTACAGCCTGCTGCAAGGCAATCGTAATCAGGCGACAGCGGCCTATCATCCTGGCTCAACATTGAGATTGCAGAATTCAGTTATTGCGGATACCGAGTCGAATGATGAGGGGGTCTATGGATACGGAGTTGTCGCCGCGGCTGGAACGAACGTGGAAGTCCTCGGTACCCTGGTGGAAGCAGCGACGAACGGTGGCATAGCAGCCTCAGGGATTGGGACCACCGTTAAGTTGGAAGGGGCGATAGTCCGCGACACCCAGGTATCGCCATCTGGTGAGATGGGCAACGGACTTGGCATAACCATAAAGGCTGCGGCGGAGGCCAACTTCTCATTGCTATCACGGAATAGTACGGCTTCTGTACTCGTTTACGACCCAGGCTCATCCGTGACCATGACCGGCAGCGCCGTGACTGGGACTAAGGCGGGCGGAGCATTTCTACCCCGAACGGGCGATTTCCAGGGTTTTGGCGATGGCATCTTTGCCGCGCAGGGGACCGAGGTCAACATCGTCGATTCAGTATTCGCTCACAATGAGAGGTGCGGCATCTACTTTCAGGAGGCTGAGGGCAGGGTAGCCGGCTCTCTCACAACAGACAACGCCTGGTACGGTATGTTGCTAGCTGCCGGCTCAAGTCAGGTTGACTACGCAGACCTGGACAATCACTCGTTCGGGAACAAAATGGGGGACATGCCTGGCGAGGTCAAAGACATAGAACCAGTTCCTCCCCCGAAGGAAGTCAAGACAATGCCAGCCAGAAGTCCGGATGACTGAGCAGAATGAACTTCAGCCCGAGGGCAGGTTTGGTTCTCTCCCTGCCTATGCTCAAACTACCTCTACTTTGCCTCTACTTGCCGGCCCCCGGCAAGTAGAGTTCTCCCCTTGGTTTGACGCACCCGGGCGATTCGATGTATTGTCTAGTAGTCTCCAGGTTGAGTGATGTTGTGACTTCAGTTAGTCGTTCTCTTTGTATAATGGGCAACATGAGATCCAGAGGTTCAATCTCGATTCTGCTTCTCGCATGGACTCTCGCTTCGTGCACCTCCGGTTCCGTCGACTCGCCAGCCGATAGATCAGTAGGCCCCGAAGTCCGTGATGACGCGGCGGGTATAGATGCCCCTTCGGAATGCCCCAGTGCCCTGGTCCTTTGGGAGGAGCACGGAATCTGCGCCCCTCGGTTAGACAAATGTGAGAACCCCTGGGAGCTTCCCCTTGTTGGAGGCGGGTGCGTGGCCGTTGGTCCGCGCGGATGCCCGAAGCTATGGGACCCTGAGGCGAAGGTCGATTGTGAAGCTGGCGAGTTGATGGAGTATGCGGGGTCCGCCTGTCCGGAGGGTTTTGTGCTCTCTGAAAGTGAGGTGGCGTGTGTACCTCACTTCAGCGACAACTGTCCAACGGGTCAGCTTCCGCTTCTGGGAGGCGACTGTCGAACGGTGGGTCCGGAAGCTGCTGAGCAGGGCAGGCCGAGCTTTGACGAATGCCCAGTTGGCAATCTGGCCATGGTAGATGGAGGTTGCGCGCAAATCGGCCCCAGGGCCTGCCCAATCCTCTGGAACCAGGAAGGAGATGTGGAATGCGAGGCGGGGGAAGTTCTAGCCTGTCCGGAGGGGTGGTCGCCCTCGACCAACAGTCTTTACTGCGACCCCGGCTACGAGGTCTGTGGCGAAGGGGAAATCGCCGTCATTGGTGGGGGATGCAAACAACTGACAACGTCTGTTGAGGATTGCCCGGTGGGGCTGTGGCCTGAGGCCAATGATGATACAGGTGCAACACTATTCGTTAGCGCCTCGTCCAATTGCGCAGTCGAATGCGGGTCCAAAGAAGCACCCTATGGGAAGATCCAGGCAGCACTCGACAACGCCCCGGAAGATGCCACCGTGCTAGTGGCAAAGGGGCAATATGATGAAGGCCTACTCATTACGAAGTCCGTCCAAATCCACGGGGTTTGCCAGAGCCATGTGACAATATCCGGCCACACTACCGTCCCTGGTTCCGCGTTTACGGAGCAGGCCAGCATCGTCGTCACGGGGGACCATGAGGTCGGGGTCTCAGGACTCTCCGTCCAGTCTGGCGTCGCGGGCATCTTGATGACCGGCGGAGCGCAAGTGTCCATAACGGATGTCGAATTGGCTGGTTCGAAGTCGAGCGCTGTGGTTGTCGAATCTAAATCTGAGGCCGAACTGGAGCGCGTTTGGGTACATGACACCCTTTCGGGCAGTGAAGGAACACAGGAACCTGGGCTTGGCATCCTGGTCCGAGGCGGTAGCCGGCTAACGTCCTTCCAGGTGTTGGTCGAGGGTGCTCATGGGGCTGGTATCAACGCTACTGGAGACGGAGTCACACTAGAACTCCGGGAGACCACGGTTCGAGGAACTCAAGCTGATGCCGATGGTAGTGGCGGCTCGGGTGTACAGATAATGGCCGGTGCGCACGCTACGTTGAATGATTCAGTTATCGAGAAGAACAGGGCCTTTGGAATTGCGCTCGCCGGCGGCAGTATTCTCGAAGGCCACGATTCGGTGATTCGCACGACGCTGGTGGATGGGGCAGGCAAAGGGGGGGCCGGTGTCCTGGCACTGGACAAATCGGAAATTCTGCTTCGCAACTGCGTGGTGAGCGAGAATGGAAGGTTCGGAGTGCTGCTGAAGGGCAAGAAGGCCACTTTGATTGGCTGCTCTATCATCAATTCCGGCATTGACAGCGATGCCCAGGGGGCAGGAATTGAGGCGACTTCGGGCGAGGTTGAAATTGATAGCTGCCTCCTGCTGGGAAACCTCTCGGCGGGAGCGATGTTCTTCGGCCAGAATACCGACATGAACACTGTTGTTGAGATTGCGGGAACGTCGATCTTAGACCAACGGCTGGATTCACAGGAAGATGGATTTGGTTTGTACGTTGCCGGCGGTGCCAACCTTTCCGCACGATACTCTCTGGTAGAGGATTCGACGAAAGTCGGAGCCTCTGTGGACGGAGAATGGACATCGATGACGTTTGACGCCTGCAATGTTCGGGGGACAATGACGGACTCCAAGGATTGGTTCGGCATGGGCATACAGATCACTGGTAAGGCGACATTTCATGCTGCGAACTCCCTGGTAGAAGTCAACCATCTGGCGGGACTTTATGTGCAGGACAAGTCCACTGCTGCAACATTGTCTAGGTCGGAGGTGCGCTTCACGAAGGATATCGACGAAGGTGGTGGATATGGGATACAGGTAGGCTTTGGAGCACATATGACGCTGGATGGCTCGGTCATCCACCGGAGTTCTTCCAGCGGGATTCTGGCGGTCTCGGAGGAATCAAGGGTAGATATCCTCGGGTCTGAGATTTCGGAGAGTGGCTATGGCTCAGCGGATCATGTGGGATACGCGATGCAGCTATCGGACAAAGCCGCGGCATACTTCATCGATAGCCGCCTGCTCGAGAATTCGCACGGCACGTTGCTGGTCATGGATGAAGGAACGGAATTGACAGTTGCCGGAAGTGTCATAGAGGGCACGCTAAACGGTTTGGACAATCTTGGGGGCTATGGCGTGATATCATTGAACAGAGCAATGGCCAGGATTTCCGACAGCGTGATTTCCGAGGGCCACGGGGAGGGAATTTTCGCTCAGGAGGAAGGCTGGGTGGAGGCTAAGCGCACAGTCATTCGGAATTGTCGAGGGCGCGGGGCGTTGGCGAACTTGAATTCACACATCGCCCTCGATTCTGTCCTGGTCGACAACACGGTGCCACTTGCCAATGGCGATTTTGGCCAGGGCGTTGAGATTATCGGTGGCTCCTTCGGCAGCCTTGACAGGTGCGCCATCATCAATAGCAAGGGAGTTGGTGTCGTTGCTGGACATCCGAGCACCGAAGTCATCCTGAACGGCTCGCTTGTTCGCAGCGACGGGAATGCCCCGATGGGTGAGAATCTGGGCATCCAAATTCAGCAAGGCGCCTCGGCTACAATCACGGGATCCGCGATTGTAGCAAGTGGAGTCGCAGGTGTATCGACAGTACACGATTCAAGCAGCACTAAGCTCCTAGGCTCCGTCGTCTATGACACGATGTGCAAGAACGGCCATACGGTTGCCTGGGGAGTAGCCGGTATGCTAGGTGGGGACGCATCTGTTGAGTACTCCAAAGTGAGTGCAAATGGCCAGATTGGTATCGGTGCGCTGGGCGCTGGCTCGCTGGTCTACGCCAACAACTTCGCGGTGGATTCAACTGGCAGAGACGACTCGTGCGGGGCTTCCGCACAAGGGACCGGAGATGGTGCAACCGCGCTAGAAGGAGCGACACTCGACTTGAGAAACGGGTATGTAGTTGATTCCGCTCGCTGTGGTGCCTTCGTACAAGGTTCGACTTTCATCCTTCTGGACTCTATCCTGGCGGGTAACACATGGTACGGGCTGGCGTATGACGGCGACAAAGCACAGGTCAGCTACGAGACGTCGGGCAATCACATATTTGGAAATTCTCTGGGCAAGCCAGCAGCCTATGCAGCGGACATTTCAGATAACCCAGAGGGGTTTCAGCCGGCGGAGGCTCCAGAGGTTCAGAAGCTGGGAGTGCCTGCCCCCGTACCGACGCCCGGTTCCTGAATAGAGCGCTGTCGAGACGGAGGTAGATCAGGAGCTTCGGGGGAGTGGTAGTGGAGGTCGAGCCGGCGTGGAGTTAGCAGTGTTGCGAACGTGACCTGGTGGCGAATCTAACAAATGCCAGAGCCATCAGTAACAGGCAAATGAGCATCGGCGGTGCGGTTGTGCTGACGCGACGTCCAGCAGTACACCCGGCGCCAGAACCAGCGTCCATGTCAGCCTCGTCCCCCAGGTCAGGGGCCCACTCGGGTCCATGTTCCGGGGGACCATCATTCCCCTGTTCCGGTCGTGACGGAGCTCCGTGGGGATCCCGGTTCGGCTCATCATCTTCGACTTCCGGGGCACATTCCCCACATTCCAGCGTAATGCCGCAGCCGTCCGCGACCTCACCGCACTCGATACCTATGGACTGGCAACTATCGGGCTGGCAGTTGCACTGACCGTCGGCGTCGCAAAAGGAGTTGGCGAAGCCACTGCAGCCTCCGCAGGTAAGGGTGCCACCGCAACCATCTGCCGCTTCGCCGCACTCGATGCCAATGGAATTGCAGGTTTCCGGCTGACACTCGCAATGCCCAGCAGAACTGCAGTACGAGTTGGCGAACTGACTGCAGCCGCCGCAGTTTAGGGACCCGCCACAACCGTCCGAAGCCGGACCACACTCGAGCCCAAGGGAATCACAAGTGGACGGGGTACATTCACACTGTCCGGAAGAGTTGCAGAAGGAGTTGGCGTGGGCGTTGCAGCCTCCGCAATCCACACTTCCCCCGCAGCCATCATTCGCCAACCCGCACTCTCGTGAGAGAGAGGAACATGTGTCCGCGTCACAGCCGCAGCCAGCATCCATGGCGCAATAGGAGTTGGGCAGAGAACATCCGATTGGAGACTCCTTGTCCTGGTCGCAGTCAGGATCCCAGACATTGCAGCCGCAGTGACAACCATCATCGGCCATGTAGTTGGCTAGCGAGCATCCCCAGTTGTCCAGGTTCCCGGAGACATCCTCGGCCTCGAACTGGTCCCTCAGTTGGTCGGATTCGGCCGTAAAGCGAGCCGTGCAAGAAATGCCGAGGCCAGGATACTTGTGCGAGTTCACGCCCACTACTTTTCTGGTATCTGTATCTGCCCAGTAGAGATAGGATGGGCCGCCGCTCATACCGCCAACAACGTAGCCGTCATGGCAAATTAGAAACTCGTTCGAGGAACCCATGCTACCACTCCCGTAATACTGCTCAAGGCCGCTGTATTCGTGCCCAGGGTAGCCTGCGTAATTGATTATGCCCGACCAACTGCCACCCCAATTGGTAGCCGGCCAGCCCGTTAGCGACGCTGAATCCCTGTCGATTTTGACCATCGCCCAGTCTCCACCGTGGTCATGGTAATCTGTCCAGGCAGATGTCGCGACGAAGTCAGTTCCGTTCGCCTTGCCGAAGGGGGTGTTGATGCCATGGCTAGACTCCCCGCTGGCAGCTGGATAGACCTCAACCGTGCTGGCGTACTGGGGGTCGAAGGTCTCGCCTTCGTCCGGGTCTGGGTGAGTGAAGACGCAGTGAGCAGCAGTCAATACTGTGTGGTAACCCACCATGACTCCGGAGCAGGTCGTGTACCAGCCGGTACCATGTTGGTAGGGGAACTTAATGCTGAGCTTCACTATGGTACGCCCGAAATCGTGGAGCCAGGGCTTCTCCATCTTGAATGAGAGTTCATTGCCATCCCCCGAAAGCGATTGAATGTCTGAGGAGTCGCTCGAGAGAGAGGCTGGAGTGAGTGCCTCCGGAATCGCGTAGCGCTCTATCTTGCCCGAAGCGACACTGTATCGAACCGCCTGCTGAAGGGCAGCCGAACGTTTTGCCGGGGTTAGGTTAAACGCCTCCTCCGGGTTGGCAAAGACGTAATCTACGCTACGTTCGCAGACCCCATCTCTCCAGACACAAGGTCCATGTACCCGCTTGGCGAGGGCGGGGAGGGAAACTGAACCTACGAGGATTGCAACAAGTACCAGAGTGAATCTCTTTGTGTTCATGGTTATCATGACTGCCTCCTTTGGCGTTTTCAAGTGCATGTCAGGAGGTATTTGCAGGAGCCGTGCCAGCCTCACGTTCAGAGTCGGCGGGCGAGGGGCGAAGCACCGCAAAGCCAGTCATGGGGCCAGGAGTACGTCATCCAGAGCACTAACCACCGGACCCGGCGGTTAGTTAGTTATCCAGTTAGACTGGCACGTTGCGCGAAACGGTGCCACTGATGTGTCGCGACACAAGGACTCACTCGGCCCGTTTGCGAAGTCAGAGTGGCTTCGTGTGAGACCAGATACCTTTCATGTTCAGAGGAAGCCAACGTGGCGCCCAGCGCCATCCTCGGTTGGTTGATGCCTGTCACTGGCCGCGGTTGCGAGGGGAGAGAAAGAGCCCTCCTGACTTGGCACGACTAGTGCAGAACAAAGCCGGCAAGTAGAGCGAACGGCCGAAATAGGCCCTGGTAGATGGACAACTCAAACCGTAGGAAAGGAGGAACACCATGAACGCGTTTAGAGGACTCTCAAGAAGCTCCCTAGTCTTGGCTATCACGGTCATCTTCATGGTCTCTGTCGCGGGGTGCACTGAGCCAGACCCAGAGGGTGAAAGCCCGGACCCGGTTATTGGGCAGGAATGCACTGATGATCCCAAGTGTCGATTCGACGGTGACGGCTTTTGCGACGGAGACACCAGAGCCTACTGTGAGACTGGCTGGGATGGGTGTCTGACGTTGCTAAGCGAGACGTGCCCAGGTCGGTGCTCGGACGGGGAGTGCGATGCCCCGCCCGACGGCGAAGACCGGCCGCGTGGTGATGTCAGCCCGGAGGAAGCGCCCGAAGACGTTAGCCCCGCTTGCTCCGACGATCCTGATTGCGGTAACGTTGGCCAGAAATGGTGCCTGGAGGGCGACCGCCACCACTGCACGCTAGGCTCCGACGGCTGTCTAGAAGAGTTGACTGAAGAGTGTGACAACGGCTGCAGTGCTGGAGAATGCAACCCATGTTTGAACGACCCGGACTGCAGCGACGCGGGCCAGGAGTGGTGTGCAGGCGATTCCAGGCACTTTTGCAAACTCGGGACGAACGGCTGCCTCGAAGAGGATTCGGAGTACTGCGGTAAGGGTTGCAATGAAGGAAAATGTAACACGTGCCTGGACGACCCGGATTGCGGATACGCTGGCCAGAAATGGTGTTCGAGCAGTACACGCCACTTCTGTTCACAAGGGTATGACGGCTGCCTCGACGAGCAGTCCGAGTACTGCGCTAAGGGATGCAGTGGTGGAGAGTGCAACACATGCTCCGACGACCCCGACTGTAGCTACGCTGGCCAGGAGTGGTGTTCGGGCGATTCGAGGCACTTCTGCAAACTTGGTTCAGACGGGTGCCTCAACGAGGATGTAGAAGCGTGTGATTACTCGTGTGAGGAAGGCGAATGCAAGGACCTTCCCTATCAGACGTACACATACGGCGATTGGCCGACCGTGAAGTCGTTTATTCTCTCGCATTTCGGCGCGGGTCACTACGTTACATCGATGTTCTTCGACGGCGAAGACTACATCGTCGTAATGAATGGTGAGACGGGATACACTGGCCAGGTGTTAAAGGGCTCTTCATGGTCCGATTTCGGCCCTTACGTCAGTGAGAAGTGGGACGCGGCATACCGCATTACGTCCCTCTTCCATGACGGCCAGAGTTACATGGTCGTCATGAGCAAGAATTCGGGACTCTCGTGGCAGGGCTATAAGCGGGGGAACTTGTCAGAAGTCAGTCAGTTCATAAGTGAGCACTGGCCCCAGGGACGAGACATCACGAACTGGTTCTTTGATGGCGATAAGTACGTAGTGGTCATGACGGCGGGCACAGGCTGGACAACGCAAGGATACAAAAGGGGGTCGTGGTCCGAGATTACAGCCTACATCAGCGACAAATGGGATGCCGGCCGGCGCATAACCACATGGTTTCATGACGGCGCTGAATACGTCGTTGTAGCCACAGCTGGGACGGGGTACGGCAAACAGAGCTACAGCGGGAATGGCAATTGGAACAACATCACATCCTATATCTCTGAGAAGTGGGCCATCGGGCAACTGATAACCGTGTGGTTCAAGAGACCCAGTGGGTCGGGTTGGGCCATCGTCATGACCGAATTGTAGAACGAGAGGCCGATATCACGCTACTGAACTGCTCAATGGGCTCGCCTGAACGACTCCCCACCTGACCAACCCACCACCCTGCGGCCCCTGCTCCGGCTTCCTTGAGACAACTTGGGGAAGCCGGAGACAAGCCCCGCCTCACCATCCGGTCCACCGGGAACTCAACGTTCCATATCTATGAACGAATAGAAGCTGGCACGAGCTCAACGGACCCCTTCAAACCCATTTGACGAACTTGCCGCAGGCTGTCAGAATCGGCTTATTGAATTGGAGTCGCTTTGAGTGTGAGACCCGTTCGCGGAGGAGTTGGATGGAGGACGGCCAGAGATTGTCACTAGGGGAGCGAACGCTTCTCGAAACAGACACCGACCGTCGTGGCAAGAAACCTGAGGTAACCGGTGCGTTCCCGCAACTGATTCTGGCCCATGCTCCAGAGGAGGGCCGCTGGGGAGAACGGACCGGGCTCTACGGTGCGCCTGTGGTGTTGGGGCGTGATCCAGAGGCTCGTGGATTCCCTGGTGGCCCTCTGGATGGCGGAAAGGTGTCCCGACAACACGCTCGGGCTGTTCGACGCGGCAAGAGCAACTGGGCGGTCGAAGACCTTGGTAGCACCAACGGAACATATGTCAACGGCGAGAAGATTCATGAACAAACAGAGTTGGTGCATGGCGATATTGTCCGAATCGGCCACGTCATCATACAGTTCGTAAATGAGCCAGTGCCGGACGAAGGAACCGAACCGATAGGCTTCCTTGGCGTCAGTTTTCAAGCTGCCAGCCTGCGCGCTCAATTGCGGCGAATTGCCCGCACTGATACTTCGGTGCTATTGCAGGGGGAGAGTGGTACGGGCAAGGAGGTTGCGGCCCAATCCCTGCACAAGCTCAGTGCGCGGGCCGACGGGCCCCTGATCGATGTCAATTGCCCGGCGATCCCCGCATCCCTTTGGGAGTCGGAGCTATTCGGTCATGAGAAAGGTGCCTTCAGCGGTGCTACTGCTTCCCGGGCGGGCCTTGTTGAGAGGGCACACGGCGGTACACTCTTCCTGGATGAGCTGGGAGAATTGCCAATGGAAATGCAGAGCAAGCTGCTGAGGGTTCTTGAGTCAGGAGAGGTCCTTCGAGTCGGGGGTAGCAAGGTCCTCAAGGTCGATTTTCGAATAGTGGCTGCCTCAAATCGGGATCTCGCTGCTGAGGCAGCAAGCAAACGATTTCGAAGAGACCTCTTCGCTCGAATAGCCCACTCCGTTATCGAACTCCCCCCCTTGCGGGAACGAAAGGCAGACGTCCCAATCTTGCTCTCACACTTCGTCCGGGACAAGACTCCAGGTCGCCGTTCCTTAGCCGGGCGGGACATGGAAACCTTGATGCTCCATCCCTGGCCGTTGAATGTTCGTGAACTACTTTCTTTTGCAAGCATTCTCGCGACTGACCAGGAGGGCACAGGTTCGGGCCGGATTGTGCTGGGGCCGGAGGCCCTGCAGAGGTTAAAGACCTATGCTAAGCTCGACTCCAGCGATGACGGGTCCTCAGATTCTCTGCCTAACCGTGAGAGCGGCAAAGGCAAGCGCAGCCCGTCCGAACTCGACGAGCCGAAGCTGCAGAGCCTTCTAGCGGAGCATCATGGCGTAGTCGCGGACGTCGCCAAGTCCCAGGGCCTTCACCGCTTCCAAGTATATCGACTGCTAAAGAAATTCGGCCTGAACGCGGATGATTTCAGATAGATGGCCATCTGCTCACACGCAGTATTCGAAGCGGGCAACCATCAGCCGCGACGTCGCACGGCTTCAGGTCTCCAGGGAAGTGACAAAAAGTGTTTGTGCGCTACTTGACAAGCAGAATGATTTGCCGTCGGGCGGGGGGGAGTTACTGCACAAGCGCGTCGAAGGCCGCGCCGACTCGGAAAGCAGCTTCGTCTGCATGCTCGGGGACCACTTCCCGGGCAATGGCCTGGGCGGTGCCGCGGGCAACTCTACGAGGCAATTCGCGTTTGACGTATCGTTTGACCTCCTCCTTCTTGATTTGCAACTCCTGCTTCAGAATTCCTCCGACGGTGTTTCCCAGGAACTGACCTGAAGTGCCGCAGCCAGAGAAGATGACAACTACGAGCATCAGAGTGATTGTCGCTATCCGTTTCATCGCTTCCTCCATTTATTTCAGTTGCGAACCTGGAGGATTACTTGAGCAAAGAGTGTGCCAACCATTTCATCGGCCTGACAAGCGGCCGAGGGAAGTTCGTCCAGACCGGGACCGTGTAACCTGGCGACCCCGTTCGCGCAACGGGTCGCCGGGGCCCGGTCCAGGAAATAGCCAGCACCGGGAGCCTATCAACGACGCAAGTGCCGCCGGTTACGCCC
>CAZFVN010000150.1:0-12761 GCA_964522395.1 uncultured Myxococcales bacterium | reverse complement strand
GGGTGAGGCGATGGATACGGGCGGTTTCCATAACTTTGGACAAGATACGGGCGGCTCGGGCAAGCCGTTGCCCGCCGACCACATCGCTGCCGTTGGCACTCAATTGGGCTGCGGCATCTGCGATTCCATCGTAGTAGGCGCCGCGCTGCTGCAGGTTCAATCGCCACCGATCCCGCGCGATAACCTGGCGCAGAATCTCGCTGGTACCCTCATAAATAGTGGTGATTCGCACGTCCCGCCGGATCTTCTCGACGACGTATTCACGAGTGTAGCCGTAGCCGCCGTGGACCTGGATGGCGACGTCTGCCGCGTAATTGCCTGCTTCGGTAGCGAACAATTTGGCGACGGCTCCTTCCACTGCGAGGTCTTTGCCACCCGCGTCCAACTGAGTGGCGACGTCCCCGATGTAGGCGCGCGCCGCTTCCAGACCTACGTAGGCCGGAACCACCAGCCGGTGCATGAGGCCCGGCTTGTCAATTAGCGGAGAGCCAAACTGAGTTCGTTCTCGGGCGTAGTCGATGCCCCGCGCCAACGCTTCTTCTCCTCCGCCCAGACCGAACGCCGCGACCATCAGTCTGGTGTAGCCAAACACCTCGGTCGCCTGTTCGAGGCCCAGTCCTTCCGCCCCCCCGATGACATGTTCTGCAGGTACCTCCACTCCTTCCAGAATTACCTGGCTGGTATTGGAGGCACGGATGCCGTGCTTATCTTCTGGCTTACCCCGAGTGAGACCTTCGCGATCTCCCTCGACGACGAAAAAGGTCGGGCCATCTGGAGCCATGGCCAGGATCGTGAAGAGGCTTGCGATGCCACCGTTGGTGATGAATTGCTTTACCCCTTCCAATCGGTAGCCGCCATCGGGCAACCGCTCCGCCTTCGTCTTCAGCCGGGTGAGGTCACTGCCTGCTCCCGGTTCAGTCACACCATAGGCGACGATTAGCCCTTCATCGGCGATTCTGGTCAGCCACTTCTCTTTCTGGGCATCGGTGCCCCCGACGAGAATCGGGTCGGTTCCCAGCGAGATTGCGAGAAACGCAGTGGCCACCGCGAGGTCGATGCGAGCCATCTCCTCAGACAAACGAAAGATGTCGTGAACGCCAGCACCAAATCCGCCGTACTCCTCGGGGATGAACGCGAGGTGCAGCCCGAGGTCGGGCCCCAGCATCTTGCGCACGATTTCCTCAGGAAAATCGTGGCCCTGGTCCAACTCCAAACAAACCTGGTCGGTAAGGTGCTTCTTGGAGAAACCCTTGAGGCTCTCCAGAACGACTGCAATCATGGATTCTTCGACCTGTGCTTCACTCAATGTCTTGCCCCCCAATTCGTCAAGTGGGTAGATTCTTTGTTTCTCACCAAAGGTGATCGGCGCATTTCCAGCCGGAGAGTTCGCCCCCGGGGGCGGCAATTTACCCCAAAAAGTGCTCAGCAGTCAACGGCAAATTTTGCAAAACCCGTTTGATTTCAGCTTGTTACGCACTGCGTCGTGGGGCACAAGTCGGGGCAGTGACAGCGAAATCTGACGTCGCGGCATACCTAAAACAAATGTCCGGCATGACGCGGGCTGCGCGGAGGTAGGGGTTGCCAGTTCATCACGATCATTTCACGCCGTCTTTCCCCCTCACCAATTTGTCGAAAGTTAGCTTCTTCTGCCAGGCTTTAGCGCCCGGGCTCCAGGCGCACGTGGCGCCGTAAAGGTCGCCATTGCCATTGACACTCTTTGGCGCGTGGGCGTATTCTCGTCAGTCAGGCTTTTTGAACTTCTGTGGAGAGGAGCATCTGTGAGTCCTACCTATCATCGTCCGACTACTATTGAACAGACCCTCCAGCTCAAATCGGAGCTGGGGTCGGGGGCCGTCTTCCTGGCTGGGGGCACAGAGGTGAACAACCGCCTCGTCGCGCAACCGGCGGCGCTCATTGATTTGGCTGGTTTGGGCCTTGACGTGCTTGAGCCAACGGCCGCCGGGGTCCGCTTTGGCGCTGGCGTTACCTTCCAGCGAATTGTTGAGCATCCCGAGGTTCCCGCGCATGTCAAAACGGCCGCGCTCCAAATGGTCAATCGCAACATCAGGAACCGCGCTACGGTCGGAGGCCATCTGGGCAATAACCGCTCTTGCGCTGATTTGATCCCGACGTTGCTGGCCGCTCAGGCGGTGGTAACGCTGGTGGACCGGGAAGTGCCCCTTGAGGAGTTCCTGGCGGACGAGCCAGAACTGGTCCTATCAGTATTCGTTCCTGCGACGACCCGGGCCTTTGGTCTTTGCAACATGACCCGCACCGCGTCTGATATCTCCTTGGTTGCCGCATCAGCCTCCTTGGCCGTCACTGGGGGGGCCATCCAGAAACCGATCCTGGCCATGGGTGGTGTTGCCGCCCATGTGGTGCGGCTTGGTGATGTGGAGAAGCAGCTCGACGGGCAGCTGCTGCCACCGTCGACACGGCTAGAGCAACTTATCGCCCAGGCGGTCCAACCCATTGACGACCAGCGGGGAAGTGCCGCTTATAAGAGACAGATTGCTGCTGTGCTCGGGGCACGTGCCCTAAGGGCCGCTGCCGAGAAGGTGGGTGATGCTGAGGGAGGCCAGAGATGAAGATTTCTATTACGCTCAACGGCTCTCCCCGTAAACTCAACGCCGAGCCAGGCGAACGACTCAACGATGTACTGCGGCGTGAACTGGTACTCTCAGTACGTGATGGCTGTGATGGCGAGGGCACGTGCGGAGCATGCGCCATCCTCATCGATGGCCAACTTGCCAATACCTGCCTGCTGGTGGCCGGACAGGTGGAGGGTTGCGACCTCCGAACCGTGGAGGGGCTGGCCCGACCATTGGAGCTCTCCAGCCTGCAGACCGCATTCGTAGATGCCGGAGTCGTTCAGTGCGGCTATTGTACCGGGGCAATGCTCATGGCAATCGCCCAACTTCTAGAGCGGGTTGAGCGCCCCAGTCGCGATGAGATTAAGGATGCCCTTTCAGGCACGTTCTGCCGTTGTACTGGCTATGAGCAGGTCTACGATGCGGTGGAACTAGCCGTAGCCCGTCGCGACGACCCGGCAACGCCCTTTGAGATGCCGGAGTTTCGGGATGGTCTGCGCTACGTAGGCAAGGCTTGCGGGAAGGTGGATGGCTATCTGTTGGCTCGGGCTGAGGCGGCCTTCGTCGAGGACAAGGTCCGGCCTGGTCACTGTCACCTGAAAGTCCTGCCCAGTCCCCACGCCCATGCCTACATTAACCAAATCGACACTACGAAAGCTGAGGTACTGCCCGGTGTGGTGGCGGTGATCACTTACAAGAACTGCCCGGATGTCTGGTACAACCCGGCGGGCCAGGGATATCCTGAACCGTCTCCCTACGACCGCCGGATGTTCGATCAGAAATTGCGCCACGTAGGTGACCGGGTGGCCGGGGTAGTCGCCGAGACCCTTGAGATTGCCCAGGAAGCGCTGGGTCTCATTGATGTGGAGTACGAGGTGCTTCCGGCCGTCTTCTCCATCGACGAAGCCAAGGCTGCCGGTGCGCCAGTAGTGCACAACGCTGAAGTCGAGTATGTGGTGGGGGCCCCTGCCGACATCGATGAATACAACGAGGGCGTCGACCCCCGGGAAGGACGGGTCATCTATCAATTCCCCATCCACGCCGATCCCCACCGCAATCTGGCTGCCGCGGTTGATGGTGGCATTGGCGATATCGACAAGGGATTCGCTGAGGCCGAAGTGATCCATGAGCAGACTTACGAGTCCGCCCAGGTGCAGTGCACGCCGGTAGAGCCCCACGTCGTTTACAGCCGGATGGAGGGGGAGCGCCTGGTGCTCCACGCGTCCACCCAGGTGCCCTGGCATGTGCGTCGCATCATCGCCCGAATTCTAGACATCAAGGAGAACCGTCTGCGGGTTATCAAGGAGCGGGTAGGGGGCGGCTTCGGTTCAAAGCAGGACATGGTGCTGGAAGAGGTGGCGGCATTTGCTACCTGGCTCACCGGCCGGGACGTGCTCTACCGCTACACCCGTGAAGAAGAATTCGTGAACTCTCGAACCCGTCACGTCATGCGAGTGCGGGTCAAGCTGGGGGCGAAGAAGGACGGTCGCCTCACCGCCATGCAAATGGACCTGGAGGCCAATACCGGACCCTACGGTTCGCACTGCCTCACTGTGCCCATGAACGCCTGTTCAAAATCGCTACCGCTCTTCCTCTGCGACAACGTCCACTTCGACGTCCACACCTACTATTCGAACATCTCTCCCACCGGGGCCTACCAGGGATATGGTGCGCCGAAGGGGTCGTTCGCACTGCAGCTCGCCGCGGCCGAGATGGCCGAGATACTGGGCATGGATGTGCTGGATTTCATCGAGATGAACCGAGTTCGTGAGGGGGCGATGCTGGAGATCCTGCGCTGCCTGGGTGAAGGGCGTGAAGGGGTTCCCCAACTCGTCCACACCTGTGGCCTTGGACCTGCCCTGGACCAGGGAAAGGAACTCATCAACTGGGGTGTGAAAGAAGCCAGCGACGACCCGGATGTGAAGATTGGGCAGGGTGTCGTCATCGTGCAGCAGGGATCCGGATTGCCGGGGCTCGATTCCGCCAATGCCGCCATCTGCATGTTTGGCGATGGCACCTTCATGCTTCTTTCGGGCGGCACGGACCTTGGTACCGGACTTGATACTGTGGTGGTCAAATTGGCGGCGGAAACTTTGCTGATACCCATGGAAAACGTTGCGGTTCGCGCAGCAGATACGGACACGACTCCCTTCGACGTGGGGGCCTATGCATCCTCGGGCACCTACTTCTCCGGCGGTGCGGCGCTCAACGCGGCGCTCAAGATGAAGAAGATGCTGATCAAGGAAGCGGCCGTTATGCTACAGGAGCCCGAGAACCACCTCCAGTTGGTCTATCCGGGAATCGTCCGCGGGCTTTCTGGTGAAGTGACCTACGAAGAAGTCGCTCAGCATACCCAATGCGGCACTGGAACCGGCCAGATGATAGCGACTGCCCACTTCATTACGGACAAGGGTTCATTCCCGTACGGGGCACACTTCTGTGAGGTAGCGGTGGATATCCGCACTGGTAAGGTCAAGCTACGCAAGTACTTTGCGTTGCAGGATGCAGGGACGCCAATCAATCCGGAGTTGGCGCTGGGTCAGATTTACGGTGGCGTGCTCAAGACCATCGGTCACGCCCTTTACGAAGAGATGATCTTCGATGACAAGGGGCGTTGCCTGAATCCGAATTTCGTCGATTACAAAGTGCCGCAAATGGGCGACCTGCCCGACGAATTCAAGGCCGTTCTTGTGGATACCAACGACCCCTTCGGACCCATGGGCGCTAAGTCTATTTCCGAAATCTCCTGTAACGGTGCGGCCCCCTGCATTGCCGCTGCCATCCACGACGCAGCGGGTGTGTGGATTCGCGATTGGCCCTTCACGCCCGAGAAGATTCTGCGGGCGTTGGGTTCGCTCACTTAGGAGAGAGGTCCATGATCGTCGGAATCCTGCTGGCTGCCGGCGCTTCGCGTCGCATGGGCAGCGATAAGCTGGGACTGCCGTGGCGCGATTCGACGGTGCTGGCCAGTACGCTGGCTCGCTGGGATGGCGTGCCCGAATTCGACGAGATTCTGCTCGTACGCCGACAGGAAACTAAGGACACTCGACTGCCTCGCGTCAGAACACTAGTGAATACCAAGGCCCAGGAGGGAATGGGCAGTTCACTGCGACTCGCGTCCGAGTCGTTGCCCACGGGTTGCGAGGCAGTGGTCATAGGTTTGGCGGACATGCCTGAGATTGCTTCCGATACCATATCTGCTCTCGTGGAGGCTTGGCGGCCCTTCGGTTCAGCAGGGATTGTGGCCCCGGTGTTTGGTGGCCAACGGGGGCACCCGGTGGTGTTGGGCTCAGACTACTTTCCCGCGCTGAGATTGTTGGCGGGTGATAGCGGGGCCCGTTCCATTCTGCAGGATCACCTGAAGGAGCTCCATTTCGTTAATGTAGACGACCCCGGTATCCTCTTTGACCTTGATACTCCTGCGAACTTGGAGCAGTTGCCATGAAGGTGCTCATCATCGGGGCTGGAGAGCTCGCTAGTAGCACCGCCCATCGCCTCTTTCGCTGCGGATTCGACGTGGCCATGACTGAGGTGAGTGAACCGCTGGCAGTGCGGCGAGCTGTTTCATTCTGCACCGCTGTTTGGGATGGCCAGACCAAGGTTGAGGGGGTCTCAGGACGGCTCTGGGACTTGGGCGAGGCTCTACCCACACCCCTGGACCATGTCGCTGTCTTTGTTGACCCGGAGTTGACGCTACTGACCACCTGGCAACCCGATGTGCTAATTGATGCACGCTTGCTCAAACGGGCCGGCGGGACCTCAGTCGAACAGGCACCGCTGGTAGTCAGCTTTGGGCCTGGTGCCCTTTGTGGCCGTGAAGCTCACGTGATTGTCGAAACCAATCGTGGACATGACCTCGGCCGTCTTATTGAAGAGGGCAGCGCAGCTCCTGATACAGGAATCCCCGGGTCAATTGCCGGGGTAACTTCGGAGCGAGTCCTACGCGCTCCAGCGGCAGGTCCGGTCCGTAGCGTCCTGCGAATTGGGGACATGGTCTCTGCCGGAGACCTGGTGGCATGGGTTGGTGAGCATCCCGTGCGAACGAGTATCGCCGGTCTACTGCGTGGCATCGTTCATGATGGCGTAATGGCTACGCCCAACCTCAAATTGGCTGATGTCGATCCCCGAGGCGACGTCCGGGCATGCACAACTCTATCCGACAAGAGCCGCACCATCAGCGGAGCTGTTCTGGAAGCCATATCCAGCCGCTTTCCCCTCCTTCGACCATGAACGAACTTCTCCAATATCGCGATGTGTGGCTCATTGGAGCTGGTGGCAAGACTACGCTGATGTTCCAGTTGGCGGCGGCGTGGGCGGCTCGCCAGGAGACGGTGATCTGCACCACCACAACCCGAATTCTGCCGCCCACCCCAGAGCAGTGTTCTGACTTGCGCACCGGTAGTATTGTGTCCCTGCTAGCCGAATTGCGGCAGCGCCCCTCCCCAGTGGTCACCGTGGCCAACCGAATTCGGGGCGGGAAGTGTATTGGTTTTTCAGCCGCAGATGCGCTGTCGCTCCGGAGCGAGGCAGACCATCTCGTGGTCGAAGCCGACGGTTCGGCCGGCCGCCCACTCAAAGCGCATGCCCAATATGAACCTGTACTCTCCCCTTCCGCATCCTGCGTCGTCGCGGTAGTGGGCTCCTGGTGTGTGGGAGCACCACTAGATTCCAACCATGTCCATCGCCCCGAATGCTTCGCATCTCTCACCGGTCGACCCCTCAACTCTACCGTCACCGCCGATGATGTCGCCAACGCTATTCTCAACGAGAAGGGCTGGCTGCTCACCGTCCCTGCCCGCGCCGCATTTCACGTGGCCATCACCGGAAATGATCTCGGTATCACTCAGGCCTTGGAACGTCATCCTCGAACCAGCCGACTAAGTGGAGTGCAACTGATACCATGAAAGAGAAACTCTGGCTGACTGTGGCAACTCTTGCCTACCTGACCGTGGTATATTCCTGCAGCGTATCGCCGTCAGCTACGCAAGATGTCGGGTTCGGGGCGGACTACCGCAGTGACAGAGCTAATCATGACTTGCGGGAAGAGATTAGCCTCGAATCTGTAGGTACTGATCTGGTGGTCGCTGACATGGCTTCGGAGGTGCTTCCGGACGTGGCCCCGGACGTGCCCCAAGTCGCCCTCAACGACCTTCTCGCCATCGGCGAACTGGACGACCTTTCACTCTTCACTTTCTTGGTCTTCAGCGACAACAAGGGTGACGCTCCAGGTCAGTCCCTGAGTATGACCGGGGTGGAACTTGCCGTTGGCGAGATGGACGCAAGATTCGCCATCGGGCTGGGAGACCATCTCAAGGGCGGTTCCAGAGAACTGCAGGGCTTCGTTCCTTTCGTAACGTCAGACCCCTGGTGGTCAACCGCCTTCTACCCCAATATTGCTGATGGCGAGAACGCCTACTACGGCAGTAGTCAGGGGGACTGGGGGGCGGGGGCCGGATTGCTAGTTGACCTGGGTCTTTGCGAATCTCCCGGCGTTACGTGCCGGGACAACCATGCCGAGTACCACGCGGTGCAGACCCTTGACGACATTACGGTCCACCTTATCTCCGTCCACTATCCCGACTCCGGCGAAGACCAGTTTCCAGAAGCGAGCCGAGCTTATCTGGTCTCGGAAATCGAGGCGGTGGAGAAGAGCGGCAAGGAAATCATCATCGGCGCGGCCCACACGGGAATGTGGGTCCAGATGTTGGAGCCAGCGGACCAGGAACTCGTCCTTTCGAAGGCCGACCTCCTACTAGGAGCCACGACGCATTTCTATGAACGATACGACTATCCCGACCACCAGGCCCTCTTCCTCAATACCGGGGCCGCAGGCTACAGCCTCTTCAACAACTATCTCCAGGTCAATGTCCTCGACAATCCTCTCCGCCTTATCGTCCAGAATATGCCTGCAGAAGCAGAGCGAACCCTGCAGGCCGGCGGCAACTGCTGGGTCAAGAATATAGGTGGCCTCGTCGAACCGTGCGATTTCAAGAACGGCCACTCTTGGGGCATGTTCGGAGATGAGGGGCTGTAGCGGTCCCCGGCCCAATCCTCTGCTCCGGTCGTGCGATGCGCGGGGTCTTGTAAGCTACTGCAAGTACTTACGAGAAATTCAAATCGGTGGCGTGAGCATCGCGGTCAAGAACAAGCTCCCGTTCATCGTGGCATCAATACCGGCTGTTAGTCGCCCTTGGAGTAGGAACCTCGAAATTCCGGCGTGCCGTGTGGCACTGCTCCCAGGCAGCACATCCGGGCATATGATCATTGACGATTCCGGCAGCCTGCATGTAAGCGTACATGGTGGTCGGACCGACGAAACTCCACCCTCGACGCTTCAGTTCTTTGCTTAGTGCCGCGGATTCGGGAGTCATGGCCATTTCCATCAGCGTCGCACGATTCATCTTCTCGGGACGGGTTTGGGGTGAAGGCTCAAATTGCCAGACAAAGGCTGCCAGGGAGCCGAATTCTGACCGTAGCTCCTGCGCCCGTTTGGCGTTGTTGATGGTGGACTCGATCTTCCCTCGGTGGCGGACGATGCCCGCATCCGTAAGCAGCCGGCTCACGCTGCGACTGTTGAAGCGAGCGATTTGATCGATGTCGAAATTGGCGAATGCCTTGCGAAAGTTATCTCGCTTCTTCAGGATGGTGAGCCAACTCAGCCCAGCCTGAAAACCCTCCAAGCAGAGTTTCTCAAAGATCCATCTATCGTCGCTGGTGGGTCGACCCCACTCCTCATCGTGGTAGCGTGAATATAGCTCGTTGCCCGCGGCCCACCAGCATCGGGCGACTCCGTCGTCTTCGCCTATGATCTCTTGTTCCATGAGCAACTCCATTCGCGCGTAAAGAGTGATCTTCTGTGTGCACAGTAGTAGTGCCCGAATGGGAAATCAAGCTGCAGCGAAGTCTGGTTGGTCGGGCTTTGGCCATCTTCGGGTCTTCCATAGGCAGGGGGTTTACGAAGCGGTCCTCCTGGTAATTTGGCGACTGCTTGAGCAGCTCTCGGCCTTCTCCCGATGGGGTTGCTCCTACCGTCGCACATGCAGCAGCCATAATCACACCCCCTGTACCCACAACCAGGAACACTGTTGCTAGAACCAGACGTTGCCATAACTTCCTGGGAATGAGTCGCATCGTTTCCCTCAAATTACGTTCTCGCTTGCCTCTGTTGCTAGAACCAGACGTTGCCATAACTTCCTGGGAATGAGTCGCATCGTTTCCCTCAAATTATGTTCTCGCTTGCCTTTCAAATGCGAGCCAATTACACTGCACAGTGTAGTGCATCAGTTCTCGAAGCCAAGGGCTAAAATGCACTGCACCGTGTAGTTTTATTTCAGCGAGGAAGAAATGAGTGCGAAGAAGCGGGACACTAGCAAGAAGCGGGAGTCGATTCTGGACGCGGCGGAAGCGGCATTCGTCAATGATGGGTATGACAATGCCAGTATGGACCGGATCGCGGAAATCGCCGATGCCTCTAAGCGCACCGTCTACAATCACTTCCCCAGCAAGGAGGCTCTCTTCAAGGCGGTGCTGGACCGGCTAGTGGAAGAGACGCACTCACTGACGCAGGTGCAGTATGACTCCAGCCGCCCCCTGCCGGACCAGTTGCGCGACTTCTCCCGCGCTAAGACCGAGATCGCCAACAATCCGAAATGGATGGCCATAATAAGGGTGACGACCGCAGTGTTTATCAGCCATCCGGACCTTGCGAAAGATGCCATGGCCAACTCTGAAGATAAGAACGAAAGCCTGGTGAAGTGGCTGAAAGCGGCGACAGCCGATGGGCGCCTTGAGGTGCCTGATCCAGAGCTCACAGCCGTGGCATTTTGGGGTATGGTGAGCGGCGCTTTCTTCTGGCCAGCAGTCTTCATGGGGCCCATGAAGACGAGTGAGGCTCGAGCATTGGAGAATGAACTGATTGAGATGTTTTTGAGCCATTACGGCGGTTGAGTGAGGTGCAGGGTGAATCACTGGTATCGAGCGGTCAAGGCGTTGCTTCTTCTGGTTCTGCTGTCGGGCTGTTCACCAAGTAGTGGAAGCGCTAACGCTGGAGATGTGATGGTGGGGCAGGAGGCCGTGGTTCACGACGTTTCCTCTGGCGAGACGCTCGAGAATCCAACCGAAAGTGTTTCGTTTGATCCGGACCACGTAGTTGTTGTTGAGATTCAAATGGACCCGGCAGACTGGGCTACTCTGAATACTCAAACGATCTTTGGCGCCGACCTGGATGTCTTGAAGGCTTATGGAGACCTGTCCAACGATTGTGCCGAGCCGTGGCCCAAAGAGTACACCTGGTTTCCAGCCAGCGTAACCATAGACGGTGTGACACTGGAGCAGGTGGGGGTGCGAAGAAAGGGATTCATCGGCTCCCTCTTCGCTGAGAATCCAGCTCTGAAGCTCAAGACTGACAAGTATGTCGAGGGGCAGCTTTTCGGCGAAACTGAGCGCATTACGCTCAACAATAATGCGGGGGACGATACGCACCTGGCCACGTGCGTCGCTTACCAGGTCTTCGCCACGGCCGGGTACCCGGCTCCCCTATGCAACATCGCCTCGGTGTCAGTCAATGGAAAGTCCACTGGTCTCTACATCCACATTGAAGCGATCAAGAAGCGTTTCCTGAAGCGCGCTTTTGGCGACAAATCCGGGTCGCTCTACGAAGGGGTCGACACAGACTTCGTTGAGGAGTGGTTGCCCCGCTTTGAGGCGAAGACCTCAGACACGGATGAGACCTGGGCCCCATTACTTGGGGTTGCACAAGCGCTGCAGGCCTCCGATGACGAACTGGTGGCTGCCCTGGAGAAGGTGCTCAATGTTGAGCGCTTCATCACTTTCTGGGCTCTCGAAGTGATTCTTAACCATGTTGATGGCTACTCTGGCAATCGCAACAACTTCCGGGTCTACTTCGACCCTGCGGATGGTGACCGAGCGGTGCTCATACCCTGGGGTATTGATAAGACGTCGTCCGGGATGGACGACTTTTCCCTTACTGGGGCGCTCTACGCTGAGTTGCCCAGGCGGCTCTCCAGAGACCCTGAGATTGCCGCCGCGATGGTCGCTGAGTTGGACAGAATTATGACCGATGTCTGGGATGTGGAAGTGCTCGTTGCTAGCGTCGATTCGCTGGATGTGTTGGTCGAAGCCAACGGAGGAGGCAATCCCTCGGCGGTCGAGGAGCTGCGCGAGTGGATCGTGGCGAGGCCCGATTCCATCTCTAAGTTGATTGCCGGTGGCCTACCAGCAAGTGCAAAGAAAACGGCTGGCTGTGGCGATGGGGGAAAAGACAGTCAGGGGACGTGCGAAGATGCCTGCCAGAAGGAAGGTGGGACGAAAGAAGAGTGCGAAGCGGAATGTGCCGCTGGGAAAGAGGATGAATGTGAGGATGGTGAGGTCTTTGAAAAGGAAGGAGTAACTTACATCTGCAAAGATGGTCAGTGGACCGGCGGAGAGGATGGTGGCGGAGGAAAAGACGGCGGCAAGTAAAACAGCCAAGACAGTGAATTAGCGGAAGCGAATCAGCGGACGGGCGGAGAATCAGCGGACGGCGGAGAATCAGCGGACGGCGGAGAATCAGCGGACGGGGCGTCCTTATGGACGCTCACGCGCGTGTCCCGCGCGCTTTGCGCGTCGCGTGAGCGCGCTGTGCGCGTCGCGTGAGCGAGCTCTACGTGTATGAGGAGCCGAGAGCGCCCTCTACGGTCCGCACTGTCCAGTTCCAGAGTTGGTCCTTGTATGCCTGGTCGAATTGTATCGGCCGGGGAGTCGGATTCAAGTCTCTTGCGAGGGGACCCACCCTTTGGCCCCTCGGCGCATCGCGGCTGGACCGCTGCGGAGAGCTTTGATATGCTGCACAGCGGAGCGCAACTGCGACAGGAAGGGCGGAGCAGACGATGACTGGCATCGGAAAAGCCTTGGTGTTTTGTGTGATGATGCTACTTGCCCTGGGGGGCTGCGGCGGTACCGGTCCTGCTGCGCCGATGCAAGATATTCGTGCGGATCTCCCACGATTTGACGCGGAGGTCATCGTATCTTCAGAAGTAGTTTTCGCGGATGCTGGCAGGCAGGATCTCAACGATTCGCTATACTTGGAAATGCGTTTTGGCGACACCAGAGAAGACGTCTGGTCGCCGATTCCCTGCAATGAGAATTCGGATTGCGAGAGCGGCTTCTGTC
>CAZFVN010000149.1:0-13047 GCA_964522395.1 uncultured Myxococcales bacterium | reverse complement strand
GCGAAGGCAGAGGCATGCACCACGGTCTTGGCGGCACAGAGGCCGATTATCGAGATTGCCTGCTCAATTGTCAGGACCTCCTCATACGTACCCTCGGCGACCAATAGTACGGTGCCAGGAGTTGCCGCATCAATGGCGGCTTGTAATTTCGGGTAGGGGCTGGCTTCACTGCCGCAGTCAACCAGGCAGGCGGAGCCGGTGTCGACGTAGAGAACGTCGCTTGCGCCTGGTGGGACCTCCGGAAAGGGGCCATCGGGACATTCATCCAGAAGGGGAAGGACACGTTGGCAATCGCCACCGGCTATGCCCCTCTCACCAGCAGCGCACTCACCGTAGCCAGGGTCGCAATAGAGACCATCCTTGCTCTCTTGCCAGCCCTCCGGGCACGGGAGTACTTCACCGACATCACATCCCATGTCAGCTTCCGGGTCCCAGAGCTTTGGACAGGTGCGGGGACCAATCTGCAAGCACTCGCCGTTGGTCAATCGGAGCATCCCCTTTGGGCACTCAGACGACGGGGTAGGGGCCTCCGATAGCTCGTAGGACTCGGGTACTTGGGGCCCAACGGCTTTGCACCCGCCTCCCAACATAGGAATTTCATATGGCGAGCAATCCTCTCCGAAAAACGGCACACACGCCATCTCATCAGCGGTCAACACAAACCCCTCAGGGCAAGCAGCCCCGTCGAATTCCATCAACTCGCCTGCTACGCAATCAACGTCAGCCCCAGGATCCCACAATTTGGGACAGCCGCGCGGCCCAATGGCCACGCATCCGCCTCCGACCAGGGGCAGTTCCCAGGGGTGCTCACATGTGTCTAAGCGAGGAGCACAGATTCCGTGCCCCGGCCAGTAGACGAGAGCCCCCTGGCAGCCTTCGACGGAGTCTTTGCTACCACTGTCAAGGAGACTATCCATGTGCTCGAAGATATCGGGCGACGATTCACCAGAATCGGGCTTGCATGCAGCGAGCGTCGTTGCGATGACAAGCAGCGGGACCAAACTCCTGAATCTCATCATGCCCCCTATCTGGTGTGAGACCAATTAGCCGAAAACAGATCATGACTCAAACTGGAGATTGCACAATGTTACGCTGAATTGAATCGTCGCGTCAATCCCGGGAAGAAACCTACTTGCCAGGGTCCGGCAATTCATCTGTCTCTAGGCAGTCACCGTCACCCCACGATCGGCCACAACGTAGCTTCCTTCAAGTTGAAGAGTGGCCCCGGAAACGACATGTACGCACCAGCCTCACCCGGCAATTCCGGGGCTCGTATTGCGAACTACGCTGCCTCGGACCAGCGCCCGGCTTTCCTTGTCGGCCACGCCCAGACCCACCACCATAGGACTATCAACGAGACTGCCGGTCATCGTCAAGTTTGCGCCATCTACCGCCCGGAGGGGCTGCTGTGCGTCAGGAACCTACCTGACCTCAAATATCTAGTGGTTACAAGTTCCGTCGTGCTGGTGCTCTCTACGCTGCTCGTCGAGGATGCCCAGAAGCGGGTTGCAACGTCGTTCCAATTCAGCATTCTGAGAGAGCATCTGGCGGTGGTCGTCACAGAATTTCAGTGCCGCATCACGCTCCGAATTCTTGATGAGGTGGTCCACATGCTCCGGCCCCAGGTCGGTGGCTTTTTGCCTCATGCCCTCCGAACAGGTCCGCAATTCTTCACAGGTTGTGGAAGCCACGCATCCCGAGAAGATCTTTGCATACTCTGTTGGTCGCCCCCGCTCCTTCTCGCAGCCAGCGATGAAGTTGTTGCGAAAATGCGGATCTCGAAACGCCCTCGACCCTTTGTTGCATTTGCGAAGAAGCTGAAACATGCCGTCACAAGGCGTCTTTTCTCTCGTCTCTTCTCGCTTCGGAACCCGGGCAACCGGAATCTCCTTGGGAATCTCCTTCGGCCTCTCGACCTTCTCTTTGGCCGCAACAGGAGCACCCTCTTCCACCGTCCCCCCCTCCCGGCATCCCAACCCGATCACCACAGTCAGCAACACAACAAATCGAACCGTCATTACGCCCTCCAATTCCACGCTCCATTCTCCAATTCCCCAATTCCATTGTCAATCCCAAGCCCTTGAAGTAGCGGACGCACCGCCAAATCGCCGTGCAATTTCAGTGTGTTATGGGTGCGGCGACTTTGGGAGCTGGCGCTGTGGATAGGGTGGGATGAGGTATGCTATGATGGCGCCACAATGGAGGTGCAAATGAGAGGGTTCAACCTGTTGCCGGTGCTTTTCTTGCTTCTCTCTTTGCCTGCTTATGGACAGTCGCGGAGCCTGGTAATCCGAGGGGCCACCATTGTCGATGGCACCGGACGTCGGGCGTTTAGCGATGGTGTAGTGGTGGTCGAAGGTGAACGTATTGTGGCGGTCGGTGCAGGCACTGATGTGACCTTTCCCGAAGACGCAACAATCATCGATGCGAAGGGCAAGTTCCTGGTGCCAGGTCTGGTGGATGCCCATATTCACTTCTTCCAGTCCGGCGGCCTCTATACGCGTCCAGATATCGTTGATCTCAGAGGCACTTACAGCTACGAGGATGAGGTCGCCAGCATTCGAGCTCGGTTGGTCGAGACCTTCCATCGCTACCTGGCAGCGGGTGTCACCGGTGTAGTGGACATGGGAGGGCCTCGATGGAATTTTGAAGTTCGAAAGAAGGCCAGTGGTATGGCCGACGCGCCACGGGTTGCCGTGGCGGGGCCGCTGATCTCCACGGTGTCACGGCCTCAACTTGATCTCGGGGACCCTCCGATCATTCAGGTCACGAACATCAAAGAGGCGCGCAAGCTCGTCCGGGAGCAACTCACGGATGATCCGGCGTTCATAAAGATCTGGTTCATTTTGCCCCCGTCCGGAGACCCCAGCGAGAACTTGCCCGTTGTGAAGGCTGTCATCGATGAATCCCACAAAGGAGGGGCCAGGGTAGCGGTTCATGCAACCCAACTTGAAACAGCCAGGGCCGCGGTGAAGGCCGGTGCTGATATCCTTGTACACAGCGTTGACGATCAACTGGTTGACGAGGACTTTGTCAAGCTCTTGAAGGAGCGCAACGTTATCTACGTTACAACCATTGTTGTTTACGAAGGCTATGCCGATGTCTTTGCCAAAGATATCCATTTAACGGATTTGGAGGCCCAGACGGGAGACCCGGTGGTTATGGCATCTTGGGGAGAGCTGGATTCCCCTGACGATGCTCGAGAAGCTGCTCGTCGCGACCGGCGAGTTGCGCGTCTTCGTGGTGCCCGCCCAATTCAACTGAAGAACTTGAAGCTGCTTCACACCGCGGGAGTCACCGTGGCGGCGGGAACGGACGCGGGAAACATCGGTACGCTACCCGGTCCGTCAATGCATCGCGAATTGGAGTTGATGGCTGAGGCCGGACTCACCCCCGCCGAGATTATTGTCGCCGCAACGCGCAACGCGGCGATGGTCGGTGAGGCAGTTCCCCAATTTGGCACCATCGAAGAGGGCAAGCTGGCGGACATGATTCTGCTGCGCGCAGACCCCCTGGTTGATGTCCGCAATCTCCAGCAAATAGATCGGGTTATCAAAGGTGGGGCAGTCTTCACCCCGGACGAGTTGGTGCCCCCGGACCCGGCTGCAGTGGTGCAGCGGCAGGTCGATGCTTACAATGCCAGGGATATCGATGCTTTTGCCGCATTCTATGCGCAAAACGTCGAGATCTACCGGCTCCCGCAGGGCGAAGTAACCCTGCAAGGGCGTGACGCGTTACATGAAAAGTACAAGGGCTTTTTCGAAAAAACGCCAGATCTGAATTGTCATATTATGAAACGCACTGTGACTGGGAATTACGTCGTTGACCATGAGTTTGTGACCGGAATTGCCGAGCGTCCGCGATTGCGCGCAGTAGCTATCTACCAGGTGGAAGATGGGCTAATCCGGCGTGTCTGGTTTCTACCTAAGGAGTAACGGCCTGTGCGACTTACGCCTCTTATTGTCGGGTTCCTGGTTCTGGCCTGCGCTCGTGACCCCTGGGTGCCGGATGTCACAACTCGGGCGACCCCTGGCAGCGAGCCACCCCGCAGCGGAGATGCCTACCGCTGGGAGGCTGGCCATCCGCCCAAAGACGGCCAGCGACAGCCTGAGGACGGACCGTCTTATCCCGTAGCCATCGCGCTTGACGGTGAGTTTGATGACTGGGAAGCGGTACCGGCATTATACAAGGATGAGTCGGGGGATGGCGGATGGACGGGAATAGACCTGGGCATCATAAAGGCTGCGCACGACAGGGACTACCTCTACCTGTACTTTGAGGTTGGGGAGCAGATCGCCCTTGGGGAGGATCAGTTCTTGGCCCTCTACCTGGATACGGACAACCGGTTAACCACCGGGTACGAGTACCGGGGATTGGGCGCAGAACTCCAATGGGTCTTCGGGCAGCGGGGAGGCAAGGTCTTCTGGCCCGATGGGATGACTCCCGTGCAATTCTCAGACGTTGGTTTCCGGGGAGGTCCCACGGTTACGTCTGACCGCTTTGAAGTCGCCTTCTCGAGGCATTCCGCGGTGGGGGGCAAAAAGGTGCTTTCGACGGGCCCGATGCTCATCGTTTTCGCAGATCATACCTGGAATGGGGAAGGCGTTGAAGACGGCGACTCCGCCCCCTCCCTGGGAACATCTCTGCGCTATTTTATAGGAGAGGATGTTCCTGCACTGCCGGATCCTGTACCGCTGACCAGAGCGGTGGGCACGCGTTTGCGAGTCGTGTCGTGGAACAGTCTATACACAGGCCTGCTGGATCCCGAAAGGGCCCCCCATTTTCGGCGCATATTGAAGGCCGTAGACCCTGACGTAATTTGCCTCCAGGAAGCGTGGAATGGAATTGAAACGGCCGCGGTAGTCAATGAATGGCTGCCCCTTGATGGCAGCGAATGGGCGGTGTCAGAATACGGCAATCAGGTTACCCTGAGTCGTCTTCCTATCGAGTATGGGTGGCCCGGCGGCTATGAGTTGATGCCCGACAATGTGCTACAGACAACGGTGGTAGCTAAGGGCGAGTCCCGCATCATCATTTTCAATGCTCACCTGGCCTGGGGCGACCAGGACGAGGCTCGACAGCGGCAGGCTGACGCTTTTATCGCCTATCTGAGGGCAATGGAACGGGGCGAGGGTGGGATTGAGGTGCCTGAGGGCACGCCGTTTGTCTTCATGGGCGATCTGAATCTGGTTGGTGACGCGCAGCAACTTAGTACGTTGCTGACTGGTGACATCCAGAATGAAGAGGAGTTTGGCGAGGACTACGCACCGGATTGGGATGGTACTCCCCTGGTTGCACCGGTCTTGCTGCAAACGGAGCGACGGATGGGATATACGTGGCGAGCCCAGTACGGTAGCTACTGGCCAGGGCGTCTCGACTATGTGCTGCTCCCCGACAGTGCCGTCCAGTTTGTTGGCGGGTTCTTGCTCTATACTGCTGCAATGTCGCAGGAGGTCCTGGCCAAGCACGGCCTGCACGCCGACGATTCGCCGGCAGCGTCAGACCATCTTCCACTCGTCCTCGATTTGGCTTTCTAGGCTAATGACGGGGCAGCAGATATGGGCCCATCGGTGCTCTCTCCAGGCCGACATCCTGACCGCCCGCCGGGGCGCCGTTTCGTAGCTCCCGTACCTGACTACAGAAGGAAGAGGGATGCCACTGCAGTTGACATTGCTAGTACCGAAAAGTTGTCGTCGAGGCGGTCGCTAAGGGTCTCGGTAGTGGCAGCGGCCAGAGCCGTGGCGAAAGCGGCGCCTGAAACCGTCCCCCAGGTAGGCGCCGCCGCCTTCCACGTGAGAAAGGCCATTGCCACACCAAATGCGACGGTCAGAAAAGCCAATGAGCCAGCCCAGCTCTTCTGCCGCCAAAGCTTCCAGGTGCCCCAGCGCTTCCCCACAATCGAAGCTGCAGGATCGGCGAAGGCAAGCACCAACAAGCCGACCTCAACCGCAGTCATGGGAGCCAGCAAGCAAACTCCAAGCAATGTGAATGCGTAGACGCTGGCGCTATTGATTCGTCCGTGCTCACGGGGCCGCGCAATCCGCTTGAAGAAAATGGAGTTCATCAGCAAATGGTTCCAGTGGGGCCATATCCTGCGAGTAATCTCCAGAGTCCCAGCGATCGCAGATATGATAGCAAGCACCCAGAGCGTCGCTGTGTAAGTGAGCACCAACTCATACGCTGCAACCGCCACTACGCCCATCCCGACGTGAAAGACGTTGCGATGGTAGTTCGTCGGCTTCAGGTGCGGAAGGTGCATCTGCTTGGTCGCTACCCTCGCAAGGCGGCTGTTTCGTACGCTTCGCAGCAAATCCTCGTAGCTGTTTGAAAGGTGATCCCGGCCCGCCTTCCAGGCAGCCATCCGTGGACCCTCCGCACATTCCGATGCGAACATCCGCAGTTGGGTTGCCATGGAATCCAGGGCCTCGCCCAGAGCCTGTCGGCGTGCCGCGGCCGTGTCCCGCGCTTCTGACATCCGTTCGCCAAGAGCATCTCGGCTCGCCTGGGCCGCGTCCTTTGCCTGGGCGAGTTTCTCGCCCCACGCTTCTCTTCTGGCCTGAACGGAGTCTCGCGCGGTTGCTACGCGGTCGCCCAGCGAGGCCCACATTGCATTGGCCATTTCGCGGGCGTGTTGGGTCTTGTCTGCAAGTTCCTGAAGGCGGATGCGCATTTGCTCTCGGCGAACCGGGTCGTCAAGACTGGGCCTGCTGGCATGCATGCGGGTGAGCAACTGGTGCAACTCCGCAGCAAGCCGCTCAAGAGTCTCTGACATTTCCTGGGCGGTGACTACTGCCTGCATGATACCTCCGCATCCTCGCTGCATCATAGTGGCACAATGATCTAGTGAAAAGGAAAAAGGACTCAGAAATGGGATCTCGCTTAGTCGCACCCTTCCGTCGCGCTACTTGGCCCCTGTGGGCCGGCGATACCACCTGGGGGCACGTCGCCCCCATCACCAGGGGTGCTGGGTATTAAACTACTGTTGCTGGTCGAAAGAGTGGTTTCACCAATGCACACGACGGAAAAAGAGGGTCCGCCGGGTGCTCCGCTACCGTGTCCGCCGTTTCCACCCTTGCTACCATTGCCGCCCTTGCCCCCGCCACCTTCGTTGTCTATCTGGTTGGCCGCACCACCTGCGGCGCCTGTACCACCGCTGCCGCCATTGCCACCTTTGCCGCCGTCACCACCGTCTCCGCCATACCCTGCGTAGACCTTCACGTTGTCGAGCTCCAGTTCGGCATCTACAAGATAGAGGCCAAAGCTGCCGCCGCCACCCGTGCCACCAGTGCCCTTTGTGCCGCCGCAGCCGCCGCCGCCGCCACCGCCACCACTGGCGCCATAGTTTCCACAACCGCCCTTGTTGTCACCGCCGCCACCACCTCCGCCGCCACCGCCCTTGCCGTTGCCGCCCTTGGTGCCGTCGACACCGTCATCGGGGATGAATCCAGACTCGCTAAGGGAGCCGCTCCACGCACCGGCATCGCCGGAAATGCCCGGAGTCGCGACGCCGCCTGGTTGCCCTCCGTTGCCACTGTTGGTTGCGCCACCACCTCCGCCGCCCTGAGCGCCACCAACGGCATTATTGCCGCTGTCGCCGCTTCCGTCATGGGCACCACCCGAACCACCGTTCGCGCCTTGAGCGCCACAGGGACTGGAACCGCCCAATCCACCAGCGGGCTTCTGGCAGTTGCCACACCCCCAACCGCCGTATCCACAGCCATTTGCACCACCGCTACCCCCACCGGCGGACTGACCCGTTTGCCCGGGCGTGCCACTCGTCCCATCCTGAGCGTTGCCGGCGGTAATCGTGCAGCTGACTAGCTGCCCGTCGGAGCAGTTGGTGAATCTCCCCCCATAGGCACTGGTACCAGAGCCGGATGCGTTAGCCCCAGAGAACTGGAAGCCGTCCAACAGAAACCCAGTTTGACCAGCGCAGGTTAGGGCGGGACTGGCCCCCTGGAAGTAGGTAGGATTGAACGCACTCCGGCTCCAACCGTCACCAGCGTTGAACAGGCCATAGTAATCGATGCCCCCGAGCACTACGAAGGTCTCGGGGTAAGTGGCCTTCGAAACATAAATCTGGCTAAGCCCCTCGGAGAGGGCCATTTCCTGCGCTGCATCAAGAGTCTTTAGCGGAGAATCAGGAGTGCCATTCCCCGCATCTGAACCGGTCAGGCCATCGACAAAGACGGCCAATTCTTCGTCCCCATCAACCCCATCGCAATTGCTGTCTATTCCCTCCAAGTCCGGGAGATCAGTCTCTTCCGCACCCGCTTCGGGGTCACAGATCTGCTCTTCACCGTCGACGCAGTTCTGCACCGTCTTCTCGCAAAGTCCAATGCCGCACGAGGTCTTTCCGAGGCCTTCGTCGGTTTGACCGTCGCAGTCATTGTCAATTCCGTCGCAAATCTCGTCAGTGATCTCGCCGTCGCCGACGCACTCGATGTCGAAACCGCCTTCCTTGCACTCCCAAATACCATTCTTGCAGAAGTCGTTGTCAGTGTCCGAATCACAAGGTTCCCCCAATTCCGGCCACTGGTCATCGATGGTGCCGTTGCAGTTGTCGTCGAGACCGTTGCACGTTTCCGAGCCCATGCCCTCCATGGGGTTGCAAAAAGCGGGGAAGCCGCCTTCGCATGCAGCCACGTCGTGCTCACAAACCCCTTTGCCGCAACTGACGGTGCCCATCTCTTCGTCTATCTCTCCGTTGCAGTTGTCGTCTTCGCCGTTACACTCTTCAACCAATGGAATCAGCGCGTCACAATCGAATCCGGTGGCAGAGCACGTCAAGAAGCCGTTACACGTACCGAATTCGTTCTCTACCTGACAAACCGTCTTTCCGCCTTGATGGAACTCATCGCAAGGGCATTCACCGGCAGTCCTGATGCACTGCTTGCTAGCGGCTATCGAACCGTCGACGATGGCTTCATTACACGCGTATTCCGCAGGGCAATCGTCGTCCGTCTCGCAGTCCTTCGCACAGAAGCGGGACCCGTTGTCGTACTCCGCACAGTTGTAATGCGCAGTGGACCAGGGCTCTATGCAGTCTGCAGCATCCATACACGCCTGACAGAGAAAATAGTCCGGTTGCAGGCAAAGTCCGGGAGACCATTCGTCAACCTTTGGATAGCAGGTCCAGCCGGGCACGCTGGCACACCCGTCGTCGCAGGTCATGGAGCACTGCAGGCCCTCAGATGTCGGTACGCACGGTGCGCCGTAGCACTCCGAGTTTTGTTCACAGGGGCCACCAGGCTTAGGACCTTGGAGTACATCCTCTTCAATGGTCTCTTTCGGCGGAGTGATAGTCGTGTCTTTTGGTTCTTCCTTTTCATCGGGCAGGCGTGAAGTGACGTCCTCCACGTCGTGGGACGCACCATCCCACGCCCCCCAATTGTCTGAGAGCCAAGCGTCGCTATCTTTGCCTCCGCAACCGCTCCAAACGAAAACCAGAATCGCTGCCAGAATCGACTGCCGGTTCATTGTTCCCCCCGTGCACGCAAACTTATTTCACACAGAGACAACATACCATGTACGCGCAGGGAATTGCATAAGGTTTTGGTTGCGGTCATCTACGCCGTGCAACGAGCATCCACGTTGAACCGTGTTCGGGCCGGATAGAGGGGTACTGCAACGAGCACCAAACCATACTCTGGCAGGCTTCGATTCTTAGCAATGGCGTGTTGGCAGCGCGTTCCGGGTAGTCAACTCTTGGGAGGAACGATCTCACTGGCTGACACCACAGAAGGCGTAACCGGGAAACGGCCTGACGTGCGCTGGTATCTGACCCCCGGCCAACCCAGGGCGACTACCGAGTAGACCCGGTGGTGGGCGGCGATCCCCAGAGTCTGCTGAACTCGGCGGTCGCTCTTCATTGCCTCAACTGCGAAGCCAATGAGGCATGAACCAAGTCCCATAGCGTGGGCGGCCAACAGGATGTTCTGAGTAGCCAGGTGGCAGTCATCAGAAGGACAAGATGCTCCGGATTTCGAGGCGACCAGAATCGCCGATGTTGCGCCGTGAAAGAGACGTTCCCGACCTCCTCCCTGCTGCTCGGCAATGGCCGCCTCGACGGTTTCAAGATACTCACGATAGTAGTTGCCCAACACATCCTTTAGGAATAGCTTGGAGTAGGCGCGAGCAATCGGATTCTTCGCTATCTTGTTTAGCCGCTTGAAGAAGGCACCGACGTGAGCACCAAACCCCATCACAGCATCCCGGTCTGGCAGAATTGTAAATGCCCAGCGCTGACTGTTTGTCCCCGACGGAGCAGTAGTGCCGATTCGAACGAGATCCTCCAGCATCTCCAACGGGACCGGCTTGGAATCGTACACACGGCAAGATCGGCGGGACCGCATCAGATGAACCAAATCGGCCAAATCCGCCTCACCATACGGCAACCACTTCTCGGGGACCTCTACAGTGGTGAAATCGAGGGCATTACCCGAAGCCCTCTCAACCCGCACGGCCCCAACTGGACAAACTGCAGCGCACTGGTCGCAACCCAGGGAGTCCCCGCCTGTTACCTGAGCCTGTCCCTCTACTAGCGAAAGTGTATCCGAGGGGCAAACCTCTACGCACAAGCCACAGCCGGTGCACTTGTCGTGGTCAATAATTGTGGTGACGGGGCGATTCTTCATAGCACCTCCTGCCCGGACATTGTGCGCTGGAGTTGGTCAGGATGGAAGACTAGAAGAGAAAAAAGTCTGCCAGATACCATCGGGCGGCCGAATGCAGGGTAGGGCGACGGCCCGCAGCAGGAACTTCTTTGGCGGCGGCTCGATAGAGAAGTAGATGCAAGGGATTGGTGACAAGAGGACCTTCAGCTTTACCAAGGGTCCTATAGGCCACCTTACGAAGCTTGTCGGCGTGCGCTTCATGGACCAGGCGGACCAGGTCAATGTACGTGTAGTCGACACCCGGCCGGATAGCGATGTCGTACGAGTTCTTTGGGTCCAGGCTCCAACTCAATTCTACCTGGCATCGCTTTCCGGGAGGGCCACGGAAGATGTCGAAGATACCTAGTTCAAAGGCCCCGGTAGCAGTGAAATCACCGCCCGGGACGGAAACCAATCCGTCCCGGTTCTTCGGCAGAAGCAGGGAGAGTCGCATCTCCTCAGCATAAGGATGGTGCTCGATGAACTCCGCCGAAATCAGCTCTGGTAGGCCGGTTTCTGATTTGCCCCATCGCTCGGCCTGAGTGTCCCTGGCAAGTTGGACGCGGGGAGGTGGAGGACGGTACGCTTTGCTCAACTCGAAGCGGTGGCGCAAAGTCGTGCGGCCTCTCATCAAATATGGGTCAAGTTGTCGTTCGACAATGGCACTGCGCCATCGAGTCGCAGATGTACCAACTAACTGCACGCCCTTTGCTAGCAGCGTACGGTCGGTTTCGGAGCGCTCATGCGGCAGTGGGCCGTCCAGTGTCGGCTCGAGAACATAACGCCATAGTACTGCGGCTAGACCAAGCGAGTGGTGGTCCACGGTCAACGCCTTCGACACAGCTTCTACGCGTTCCTGGATCCCCTCGGGGACCTCGTCCGCGTACCATCCTCTAAGGAACTCTGCTGCCGGGTCGCTTTCCAACGGCCCTGTGGGGACGAATCCTTCGGCTCTCTTCCGCTCGTCCACCTTCTCCTTCTTGAACGACCAGTGGAATGGCAAGTCGGCCGCCTGTCGAAAGAGAATGGCCCCTTCGATGGAGTTACCCATTTCGCGGGGGGAACCGTCAGCCATTGCGTGGTGAAGCTCGCGCTCCTTGCTCACGTCGGGTGGGGCAGCATCCGCAGCCGCGGCCATTCCTAGACAGAGCGCTACGCCGGCCGCAGTCTTCAGCATGTTGGGTCTCTCCCAAGTCGACTTGTAGCACTCTGTTCCGGCTCGGCGCTGCAACCAACAGCCGCCTTCACAGGCTCGGGCATAGTCACATCCCCGGCACTTGCCCTTCACTTGACTATCGCGGAGTTCTGAGAAGCCAGCATGCCAAATGGACATTAGCGGGGAATTGTACAAGTTGCCGGCCGAAGTTGAGAGGTCGAGTGTCGTGCAAGGTACCACCGAGCCATCGGGCAACACAACGACCTGAGCGCGGCCAGCGCCACAATCCAGGGGAGCGTCCCTTAGCAGTGGCTCCCAGTCACCGGCATATCCGAATTCGTCGGCAAGACCCACCGGGAAGTGGCGTCGTTTGCGGGCTACGAAACGAAGCAACGACTTCATTTGTCTACTAGAGAGAAAGAGGTCCTGGCGGCCGGCAGCTCGGCCTTCAGGAATAAGCAGATGGATCCCCCAGGCGTCGGCTGCAGATTTACGCACCACATGATACGTCTCCCGTAGGTAGGGCAGATTTGTGGTGGTGACAGTTGTGCCCGCAGTGACGTCACAGCCCTCAAGCCCCTGAAAGAACCTCATAGATTCGAGGCATTCTTCATATGACCCCAGCCGCTGGCGAAAACCGTCGTGCACGTCACGTGGGCCGTCAAGGCTAACTGCCGCAAACGCAGGAGGATGGCGCTCCATGGCACTGCGGGTTTCCTTGTTCGGGTAGGCAGATGTGTTCAGTGACCAGGAAACTCCGTGCCTTCGCAATATCCCAATGACCGAAGGCAAATCTTCCCTCACAAAGGGCTCTCCGCCAGTAACTAGAAATTCCGGGATGCTCGCTTCAGCAACCTGCCGAATCAAACCCTCCACCTCGACCAAAGGCATGTCGCTAAAAGCTCCAGCAGAGTCAGACGCCAAACAGTGTGAGCAATCCAGAGGGCACCGAAGGGTAGCCATCCATTGGACCACCAGCGGGGCACTGGTGTATCCATGTGCAACGAAGAAGGAGTCCGCAGCCGGCGAAGAGTCGGGGCAGTGTCTCTGCGTCCGGGTATAACTTCCCATTCGATGCCCTCCTAGTTTCGAATAACCACCACCCCCCAATTCTATTCCCCACCCGCTCCCACCACAAGAACGCAGAACACGCACGCAAAACATAGCGGACGCAAGGCGTAGCGGACGCACCGCTCAAAAGCCGTACAATTTCCCGCTCTTCTGAGATACGTGAGG